>JALYUC010000204.1 GCA_030853965.1 Verrucomicrobiota bacterium
GGTGAGGGCAATCCGCACACCAAAAGTCGTGACGAGCTCGAAGTGCGTTACCGACATTTTCCCTTGCTGGAGAAAAACTTCGCAGTCTCGGGCACGTTTCTCGGTCAACCCGCGCCGCGAGAAAAAATCGAGCAACGTTTGCAGGAATCACAGCAAAAGCGCCGCACTTCACAACCAATCGCAAAGAGCGCGGGTTGCATTTTTAAAAATCCGGACAGCATTCCGGCAGGCAAATTGGTCGATGAGCTGGGTCTGAAAAACTGCAGCGTAGGTAAGGCGCGTGTGTCGGAAGTGCACGGCAACTTCATCGTTAATGACGGCGAAGCGACCGCGGCGGACATGCTGCAGTTGATCGGGCAAATTCAAGACATCGCTCGAGCGAAGCGCGGCATCGAGTTGCAAACAGAAGTGCAAATCGTGGGAGATCCGGCGTCATGACGAGTGGAAATTTGCCGAAGAAGATCGCGGTCTTGATGGGCGGTCCAGGCTCCGAGCGCGATGTTTCACTTGCAACCGGGCGCGGCGTAGCGAAAGCGCTACGCTCGTTAGGCGTCGATGTGGTGGAAGTTGATGTGCGCGGCGAGCAATTTCAGCTGCCGGCAGATGTCGATCTCGCCTTTCTCACCATACACGGGACCTTCGGTGAGGATGGTCAGTTACAAAGAATCCTGGCACAACGCGGGGTCCCTTACACCGGGGATGGCATAGAGGGAAGCGAAACTGCCTTCGACAAAATCAGGTCGAAGGAAAAATTCCGCGAACACGGTGTTACCACCCCCTATTGGCAGGTAATTTCAGTCGGCCAACGGCCAACAATCCCGACTCCGCTGGTGATGAAGCCCCCGCGCGAAGGCTCTACCGTGGGGGTCTATATTATAAGAAGCGACCGCGAGATTGATTCCGCGATGGCCGAGGTTGCGAAATACAGTCGCCAGGTACTGGTCGAGAAATTTATTCCAGGTCGGGAGTTAACGGTCGGAATTCTTGGCGATCAGGCCTTGCCGATTCTCGAAATCATTCCCAAAGGCGGCTTCTACGACTTCACGAATAAATACCCTTTTTTGAATCCGCAAGCCGGTGGCGGGGCGGAGCACGTCTGTCCGGCGAAAATCGATCCTGACAAGACGACGGAGATTCAGGACCTGGCCTTACGCGCGCATCGCGCGCTCGGGCTGCAAGTTTATTCTCGTGTCGACGTTCTCTTACCAGAAGACGGCGCGGCAACAGTGCTGGAAGCGAACACCATTCCCGGAATGACGGAAGCGAGTCTGCTGCCGGAAGCCGCCGCCGCCGCCGGGATTGATTATGTCGATCTTTGCCGCCGCATCATCGAACTCTCTCGCGCGAAACAGGAAGGCGCCGTCAAATGAAGTTCGCTCGAAAACAGTCCCGGCCGCGCAATCAACGCGGCTCCAATTTCCGCCAGCGGCGGCGGCAACATTTGCTCGATGTCAAAGTGCGCTCACGCACCGCGACGCAGCATCGCAATCGCCGCGTCCTTGTTTTCGCTTCGAAAATCGTGCTCGTGCTCGTGCTTTTGTGCGGTGTTTATCTCGCCGGGCGAGAAGGAGCGAAGCGTTTTTTCTTCGAAAATCCGGAATATCGATTGAGCGCAATCGAAGTGCAGACTGACGGCACGTTGCAGCGGGAACAGATACTGAAAACAACCGATTTGCGCGAAGGCGAAAATATTTTTCGCGTGAATCTGGCGCATGTGCACGATCAGCTGCAACAACTGCCTCAGGTCGACGAAGTCCAGATCGTGCGGAAATTGCCGGGCGAGATCGATATTAAAATCACCGAGCGCAAACCGATTGCCTGGATCACTTCGGAAAAACAGATCTCCGACCCATTCGCTTCCGACGCAGCTTTTCTGGTGGACGCGCGCGGAGTTTTGATGAAAGAAAAGAAGTTGTTGCCGGAATATCTGGGATTGCCGCTCATTTCGGGATGCACGAGCGAATCGCTCGAGGCAGGCAAGATCGTCGAATCGTTCGAAACAAAAGGCGCGCTCGAGCTGCTCCGATTGAGCACACGCAGTTTCATGCAAACGCGCTTTCAAATTCGGGACATTGATGTCTCCAAAGGTTATTGCCTGCTTGTGACCGACAAAAATCACACTCGAGTGACGTTTGGCTTCGACAATCTCGATGTGCAGCTGCAGCGGCTCGAACAGTTCCTGGTTTATTCGGACGATTCGAAACAGGAGCTGGCCACGGTGAATTTGCTCGTGCAAAGGAATATTCCCGTCACGTTCGCGAAACCGGCTGCGCAAGTCATTAACGAGACAATCGATCTGCAAGAAGAGCCACGCGTCATGAAAGCGATACCGGTGCATCCGCCAGCCAAATCAGCCGCGTCACCGGCGCCCAAGAAAGCGCATTCAAATTCATCGCCGCCCACGGTGCGGCGCGCAATTCCAGTGGGGCAGGGGAAAAGGAGCAAACAAGATGGCGAGTAGCGATTTAATGGTGGGACTCGAGATTGGCACCTCGAAGGTCTGCGTGGTCGTTGGAGAAGGCCGGCCTGACGGCACGATCAAGATTCTGGGCGTGGGCCAGGCGCCCTCGCGCGGTGTGCGCAAAGGCGAGATCGTCGATTTTGAAACCGCCATGAAATGCGTGCACGAGGCCGTGGTCGATGCGGAACAAAAAAGCGATGTCATGATTCGCAGCGTCTACGTCGGTGCCGCTGGCTCCCACATTCAGAGTTTTAATAATCGGGGTTGCGTGATGCTACCCGATGATCGCGATGAGATCGACGAGCAGGACATCGAGGACGTGAAGATCAGCGCACGTGAGGTGAGCATCCCGGCGCCGAATGCGTTCCTGCACTCCATTATCCAGCATTATCATGTCGATGGGCAGGATGGCGTGCTCAGTCCCGTTGGTATGCTCGGGCAAAAGCTCGAAGCCGATTTTCACATCATCCACGGCGTCCGCACTCGTATTCAAAACACGATTCGTTGCGTCAAGGAGCTGCCGCTTGACGTCGAGGACGTGGTCTTTACCGCGCTAGCTTCCGCGCAAGTTGTGCTGACCCAGCAGCAGAAAAATCTGGGCGCGTTGGTCATCGATATGGGAGGCGGAACGACTGATTACATCTTGTATGTCGATGGCGCGGTCAAACAGAGCGGTGTCCTCGCCGTCGGCGGCGATCACATTACCAATGACATCTCGATGGGGCTGCGCATTCCAATGACGCGGGCGGAAAAACTGAAGGCGGAGGAAGGAAGTTGCACCCTGGGCAACTGTCTGCCCGGTGAAACAATTTTGTTGAAGGATGATTCGGGATTTGCCGGCAAGGAGATCGAACGCGAGACGCTGAACACGATCATTCACATGCGTCTGCGCGAAACTTTCGAGCTGCTTAAACGAAAGCTCGAAGAAGAATCGTTTATTAACTACGTCGGCGCGGGGATTTTTATCACCGGTGGCTGCAGCCTTCTCGGGGGTATCGATCATCTCGCCGAAGAAATTTTCGAAATGCCCGCGCACGTCGCGCACGCGCAAACTATGTCGGGACTGACCTCGGCATTCGAGAACCCGCAATTCTCGACTGCAATCGGCTTGATTAAGTACGCGCAGGCGGTGCAATTCGACCGGCCGCGACGAGGCATCGGTCGGCTCTTCGGCAAATTTTTCAGCGGCATGCGATAAGGTAAAAATCACAAAATCGACAACGATTAGATCGACAGGCAATCAATGATTCAACTCGCTAAAAACTACAGTCTCCCCGAACGCGAAGAGGAAATTATCCCGATTAAGGTAGTTGGTGTCGGAGGCGCAGGC
This sequence comes from Verrucomicrobiota bacterium, assembly GCA_030853965.1. Classification (GTDB taxonomy): domain Bacteria; phylum Verrucomicrobiota; class Verrucomicrobiia; order Chthoniobacterales; family UBA10450; genus JALYUC01. The sequence continues at coordinate 3,792 of JALYUC010000204.1, forward strand.
TCAAACGCGCTCGATCGGATTCTGCTGGACGGAATGGACAAAGCCGATCTCATCGCGATCAACACAGACGTGCAATCGCTCGCCAGTTCGGTCGCGGCCCACAAGGTCCAGCTCGGCCGCGAAGTTACGCGCGGCCTCGGCACCGGTGGCGATCCGGAGCTTGGTTACCAAGCCGCGCTTGAATCGGCTGATGAAATCCGTCCCGCGCTTGCCGATGCTCGAATGATTTTTATTTGCGTGGGACTTGGTGGCGGCACCGGGTCGGGTGCAGCTGCCGTTGTCGCCCAGCTTGCGCGCGAAGCCGGCTCGCTCGTTATCGTGTTTGCCACTCTTCCATTTTCTTTCGAAGGCAAGCGCCGCGCCGCCCAGGCGCAGGAGGCCATTACACGCCTCAACCAAGTGGCCAATGCGGTCATTTGTTTCGAAAACGATCGGATGGGCGACATGGTCGCGCCGAAAGCAGGAATTCATCAGGCATTCGCTCTGGCCGACATGACGGTGAGTCAGAGTGTGCGCTCAATCGTAAACCTGATTCAGCGGCCAGGTCTTATTCGAATCGGCTTCGACGATTTATTCAGTGCACTGCGTAGCGAAAATGGCCGCTGCCTTTTCGGTTTTGGTGAATCCGATTCCGACAATCGTGCGCACGATGCGCTCACGCAGGCGTTGAAGAGTCCGCTGATGGGCAAAGGGAAAATGCTGGCGGACGCGGCGCATGTCCTTGTCCAGGTTGCCGGCGGACCCGCCATGACTTTGTCGGAAGTGGAGATATTGATGCAGGAACTCGGAAAACACGTGCGGAATCACACTCAGATTCTTTTCGGTACCGCCGTCGACGGACGAATGGGAAACCGTTTGAGCGTGACGATCATCAGCTCGCTCGTTGCGGACGACGATGCGGTAGCTAAACAAGAGTCATACGTGCCAAGTGTGCCGATGCCGACGCCCTTGCCATCGCCGATTTGGGAACAGCCTCAGGAAACGACGCCTAAGATCGACATCGTTCCTGAACCCGTAATCGCGGAAACTCCTCCCGCTCCTGAGGATCTAATTCCCGCTGTAGCGCCAACGTCTATCGAGGCGCCAATCAAACCGAAACCTGAAATAAAAAGGCCTGAGCCCGCGCCGCGCCTCATCGTTCCGAAGAAAAAACCTTTGCCGGTGAACGAGCCGAAGCCGGATAAAGCGCAGGCGAAACAGGAAGTTTTGCAGTTCGAGCCGGTCACGCGCGGTCGCTTTGAAAAAAGCGAACCGACAATCATCGAGGGTCAGGACCTCGACGTCCCGACGTTTCTGCGAAAGAACATTCGCGTGAAATAAAGTGGCGAAGATCGACAATTACTTCTTCATCAACTCGAGTACCGCGCTCGTCATTCCGATAATGCCAACGCGAATCGTCGGTTCGGGAATGGGCGCAAACTTACTCGAGTGCAGGCTCGGTAGCGGGGTCCCACTCTTCTTGCTTTCGGCAATCTTCGCCGGGTCAACCGCTCCGACATGAAAATCCACGGCCGGAATCGAGAGTTCCGGGAGAAGGCTGTATTCGGAAAAGTCTTCGCCGCCCATTGTCGGATCAGTCGCTTCCACATTTTCGGGACCAAGCGTTTTCTTCCAAACCGCGACCAGCCGCTTTGTTAACTCTGGGTTGTTGAAAGTGGCGGGCGTAAATTCGTCCCGGCGTACATACACGATCGGTTCGCGCTCCTTCGGAACTCCACCAGTTGTCGCGACTCCCTTCGCGATACGATCAATCGCGGCGAGGACGCGCTCGCGGACATCTGCCTTATACGTGCGCACCGTCAGCTGCATCTTCACTTCGTCCGAAATAATGTTGTGTTTCGTTCCGCCGTGAATCGAACCAACCGTTACCACAACAGGGTCGATCGGATTATTTTCACGGCTCGCAATGGTTTGCCAGGCGTTGATCATTTCTGCCGAGAGCACAATCGGATCCTTCGTTTTGTGCGGGTAGGCGCCGTGTCCACCCACTCCGCGAACGGTCACATCGACGGAATCGACGTTCGCGTAAGTATAACCTTCAGTGACGCCAATGTGTCCGATCTGCATTTGCGCATTGTCGTGGAATCCAAGCGCGAAATTAGGCTTCGGCCAGCGCGTATAGAGCCCGTCTTTCAACATCGCGCGCGCCCCGGTGCCGAGCTCCTCCGCCGGTTGTCCGACAAACACGATCGTGCCTTGCCACTGGCCTTTAAGCTTGGCCAGACCGCGCGCCACGCCGATGAACATTGAGATGTGCGCGTCGTGCCCGCATGCGTGCATCACGTGCACTTCTTTGCCTTCCTCATTCTGGGTGGTGACCGTGCTCGCGTAGGGTAACCCAGTCTCTTCCGTCACCGGCAACGCATCAAGATCGGTCCGCACCAGCACCACCTGTCCATCACCGTTCTTCATCACGCCCACCACGCCAAAGCATTTCTGTTCAGGCTTTTCGTACTTCCCGACGTGCTCGGTCACATCGCAACCGACGGCGCGTAATTCCTTCGCCAAGAGCGCCGAGGTGCGCTCTTCGCGCGTCGAAAGTTCGGGGTGGCTGTGAAGGTCTTTATAAATCGTGAGCAGCGACGGCAGCTCCGCGTCCGCCAGCGCTTGCGGCGTCTGTTCAGCAAATACTCCAGCCACTAAGAACGACGACAAAATCAGTAACGATAAAATCTTCATTCCGCATTTATACCTGTCATCCCGAGCGAAGGCGAGGGACCTTTCAATTCCGGATTTGAAATTTGGAATCTGCGAAAATCTGCGCAATCTGCGGTTAACAAATGGAGTTCGAGAAAAACACCATGCTCTTCGGCGCGGATCCCACGCCGCGGATCGTCGCGATCGAGCTGGGCGAGACCGGCACGGTCAAAGTCTATCGCCGGGAAAAAGATGGATCAACAATCGTCGAGGTCGAACCGTTCCATCCATTCGTCTGGGCCGACAGTGATGTTGTCGATCTTGGCGTGGAAGCGGAGAAGCTTGAGGGCGATCTCAAATATGGCTGGCGCGTCACCGTTGATAGCTGGAAGGAGCTGATTGCGCTGCGCAACGGTCTGAAGAACGCGGGCCGGGATTACTTCGCTTTAACCGATCCGGTGCAGCATTACCTCACCGCAACCGGCCGCACGCTTTTCAAGGAACTGCCATTTGAGGAGCTCAAGCGGATGCAGCTCGAAGTCCTTTCCTTCACAGCGGGCGAAGGCGACTTCGCCGACGCTTCCCAACCTGGCGATCACATCATGAGTATCGCCGTCTCCGACAACACCGGCTGGGAAGAATTGATCGTTGTCGATCCAAAAAACATTGATGAATCGGAACACGCCGGACTCAAACGCTTAACGAATCTGATAAAAGAGCGCGACCCGGACGTAATCGAAGGTCACAACCTTTTTCGGTTCGATCTGCCGTATCTGGTCGGGCGCGCGAAGAAGGCAAAAACGAAACTCGATTGGGGACGCAGCGGCGGTTTTCTGCGCTCGCGCCCATCGCGGCTCCAGATCGCGGAGAAGACGATCGACTATCCGAAGTTCACGGTCGAAGGTCGGCACTTCGTCGACACATTCCTGCTCGCGCAATTCTACGACGTCGGAATGCGCACGCTCTCTGGTTTTGAACGCGCTGATGTCGCGCGACACTTCGGTTTTTGTGAGGGTGAAGAGCTTTCCGAGCTCACGGGAAAAGAATTACAACGGGCGTACATCGACAATGGTGATCGCTTCCGAGAGCGCGCGCTTTGCGCCGTGCGCGAGACTCGCGCTGTGGCTGAGCTTCTGAGCCCGAGCTACTTCATTCAGGCGCAGATTTTCCCTTACAATTACCAGGATGTGATCGTGCGCGGAAACGCCACTCGGATCAACGCACTCTTCCTCCGCGAATATTTTCGACAGCGCCATTCTATTCCCGAGATGCCGATGGTGCGCGGCTTTGAAGGCGGTTACACCGCGATCTTTTTCACCGGTGTCGCGCGCAACGTCTGGCACTGCGACGTCGCCTCGCTTTACCCGTCGGTCATGTTGCAGTTCGATTGCTTTCCGGTTGGCGATCGGCTTCAGATTTTCCGACATCTGCTCACCGATCTGCGCACCTTCCGGCTCGAAGCAAAGGCGAACATGCGCGGGGCAAAAGATCCGACGAAGCAGCGATATTTTCACGCCCTGCAAAACACATTCAAGATTCTGATCAACAGCTTCTACGGTTATCTGGGCTTCGCGCAGGGAAATTTCGCAGATTTTGACGCGGCTGCGCGCGTTACCCAAATCGGGCGCGACCTTTTGAAGAAAATGATCGATTGGCTCAATGCGAAGGGTGCGCAGGTTATCGAAGTCGACACCGACGGAATCTACTTTGTTCCGCCACCCAAAATTGACATCGACGAATTGCGCAGTGGCCTCGCGAAAGAATTACCTCCGGGCATTGAGGTCGAGTTCGACGAGCAATTCGACGCTATGTTCAGCTACAAGGCGAAAAACTACGCGCTGCTCACACGCGACGGCGAAGTTATCATCAAGGGTGGCGCACTCAAATCGCGCGGGCTGGAAAAATTTCAGCGCGTTTTTCTCGAAGAAATGATCAAGCTCCTCATGCAGGGAAAGCCGGAAGCGATTGTCGATCTTCGCGAAAAATTCGAGCGAAAAATTCGTGGACGTGAATGGGACATCGACATGTTGATGAAAACCGACACGCTCCAGGATTCGCTGGAAAAATACCGGCAAAAAATCGCCGGCTCGGCGCGCAATCGCGCCGCCGCCTACGAGCTTGCCACAGCGAGCGGCCGCAATTATCGGCCGGGCGAGCAGGTTAGCTATTACATCACCGGCACCTCGAAGAAGGTTGCGGCGTATGAAAATGCCAAACTCGCTTCGAATTTCGACCCACAAAACCGGGACGAAAACATCGACTACTACATCGCCAAGCTCGACGAGTTAGTGAAGAAGTTTGCGATGGTCATTCCCGCGCCTGAACAAGCAAATTTACTGTAGGGCGGCCGTAGCAACGACCGACCCGAGATTTAAAGGCGCTCGCCGTGCGGCGAGCGCCTCTTCCATTTGGCTTATATCATCATTCGCATCAACTCGTGCATCATCACGGTGACAGGCCAGGCTGCTACGCATGAGATGGAGGCGAATAATATCGCCTCTGCGACATACTCCCCGCTTGCTTCAGCGCGGAAGTAGTCATTGCTTACTTTGCGGAACGCGCTCACTTGGGGCGTTCCCTCGGCAATCGCGTGCGAACCGCCGCACACGTCGACCGTCGATTGAAAGTAATAATCGGTTGAGGGAAAACTCTGCTGATCGCGAGGTGCGCGTCTATCGCGACGCGAGTCCTGCGAATCGGAATTATTTTTAGGTGTTGGTTTCATAAATTTATTTCGTTGAAATTGACTTGCCGATTCGGTTCGGAAAGTGGGCATAAAGCTCTGGTCGATTCGACCACTGGGGTGCCGCGAAAGGCGGGCTCCAACTTGGCGAGATCTACACGCGGTTATGCAGCCGTCCGGAATCCGGCGGCGCGAATTGGCGCGTTGATCGTTTTCATCTTCCTTCTATTTACAGCGCTTTGCGTGCCTGTCCATTCAATCGAATGAACTTGGAATGTAAGTGGCTCGTATCTAATAGGAAGCGATCCGAAGTTTTATGGCGAACCAAGATCGGAAAAGGCGCCGCTGGATAAGAAGCCAAGCTCGAAGTTTCTTTAGAAAATACTTGCGGCGGCAGTCATCCTGCTCGATATGGCGCGCTTCCTATGTCAAAAATTACCCCCCTTATTCTTGTTCTCATCGGGTCTTTCCTGAGTGCCAGCGCCGTTCACGCTCAGCTTTGGGCACCGTCGAAATCGAAATCGCAATTCGTTTTTAAGGACGCGCAGGGAAAGACGCAGTCGGCTATCATCGTAACGAAATATCAATCGAAGAAAATCGTTCATCCGATCGCGAGAGTGGACCATCGGATTGATCCGAAGTTGATGCGCGCGGCCACGATCGCGCAGGAGCGTGCCAGAGCGCATTCACGCTCGCGCTGCTGGCAATATGTGAAAGAAGCGTTGCTCGCCTCCGGCATTATCAGCTCCTATCCGAAAACGGCTTATGCCAAAGAGGCGGGGCAGGAGCTAGTGAACAATTACGGCTTCAAAAAACTTTCCGTGCGCGACCCGTTCAAAGCCCCGATGGGCTCGGTGCTGGTCTACGGCGGGAGCAAAGCAGCCGGTCATGTTGAGATTCGAACGAAAGACGGATTTGTGAGCGATTTTTGCTCCAAAATTCCGTCGCCACGTCCGCTCATCGGCGTTTACGCGAAGTCGTAAAAGCAGTTCTCGATCGTGCAGCCGACACGGCTACTACCGCAGAGGAAGCTACAGTAGCTTTGCGTCCAGATTGATCTGGGTGCCGGTCAGCGCCTTGGAAACGGGGCAGCCCTTTTTTGTCTGCTCTGCTATCTCACGGAATTTCGCTTCATCGATGCCGGGAACGCTGGCTTCGGTTTTAAGATCGATAGTCGTAATTTTCGGTGCGCCCTCAACCATCTCGAGCTTCACCGTCGCGACTGTGCTGACTCTTTTGGCGGGGTGTCCCGCTTTTTCGAGATTTGCCGAAAGCGCCATAGAAAAACAGCCCGCTTCCGCTGCACCGATCAGTTCTTCGGGATTAGTTCCCGCGCCTTCTTCAAACCGTGACGAGAACGAATAAGGGCCTTCGTATGCGCCGCTCCCAAGTTTCATGGTACCTTTGCCTTGTTTCAGTGTGCCGTCCCAAACAGCCGATCCAATTCGTGTTGCCATAATGTTTTCCTTTGTCGTTTTACGATTCGTCCCGGGTGTGAGCGAGCGCAATCTGTTTTCGTCCTAACCAAAGACAAAGACCGCACCATCCGGCCACGATTGGAACGGCGACGAAGCTGATCCTGGGAAGATCCAGGTGTAATGCGTTCAAACCGCCATACGACCACGCGCCGATCTGGTCCCCAACGCGGTATCCAAGAGTATCCGTTACGCTTTTGACCTTGTACTTGTCCTCGCGGCGCAAGACCGTGAAAAGAATCTCGCGAGAGGGGCGCATCAACGCGTAAGCGGCGACCCGCCGAGCGACTTGAAAGACGGCCAGCAAGGCCAGACTTGGCGCGATGCCCATCGCGCCGAAGCCGATCATGCTAACGAACGGCATCGCGACGAGCGTGAATCCGACGCCGAACCATTTCAGCAAACGTCCGGTAAGAAAGATCTGGATGCCGACCGTGATGGAGTTAACCCACATATCCAGGTGCGCGAGAAAAACTGTTCGGGCCCCGCTGTCCGTTAGGACCGCTCGTGTCAGATCCGACTGTTGAAAATAGGCCCAGGTCGAAGTCGTCGTGTAAAGAAGCATGGAGGCGGCCAGTCCGAGGAGATAGGGCGAACTGGCAATGTGAGTGACGCCCGACCAGACAGATCCACCGATCGGTTCTTCGTGCGCGCGAGCAGTTTTGTTTCCCTCAGTAAAGCCGCTCGGGAAAAATCGCACCAGGACGCCTGCGATTAAGAACATGACCGCAGAAACGACCAGAAGATTGGCTGGCCCGATGTCACGGACATAACGCGCGGTAATGAATGGCCCGAGCACGCCACCGAGTGATCCGCCGACGGCGATGAATCCATAGAGCCGCTTCCCTTGCTCCACCGTGAAAAGATCGGTCATGAACGCCCAGAAGATGGCGGTATTAAATAGATTGAAAACGCTCACCCAGACATACAGCGCGCGGCCAATCCAGACTTGCTGCGCCGGCGGGCAAGTCCGCATCAGAACGAAAAAGAGCGCAAGATTGAAAATAAAAAATCCGTAGGCGAGCGGAATAAATTTCCTTCGCGACATCCGCGCCACGATCGCGGCGAAGAGGGCATTAGCGATCACCATCGCGATCAGCGTCGCGGTAAACATCCAAGGCAGCGTTTCCAGCCGATTGCCCGCGGCGATGCTGTCCCGAATCGGCCGCATAATGTAGTAGCCTGTGAGAATGAGAAAGTGGAAAACGAATCCGAAAAGAAGCGCACGGATTTCGTTAGGCCGGACGTCAACGATCTTGCTGAGTACGCCGTTTACTTTTGTTGCTGATGCCATGCGGCGAGAACTTCCGCTTCGCGTTCTTCGGTGAGTCCGGCTTTTAAATGCGATTGTCGATCTTGCGGCAATGTTTTGAACCAGGCGAGCGTGGCGCGCGCGGTCTCGGCGAATGGGCGAAATGTTAGGCCTTTCGCGAGCGCGCGTTTGTTGCTGATCTGATTGCCGCCTGCTTCTTCGCCGCGCGGAGGAATCCAGACCGGCATGTCCGACCATGGCGCAACTTTTTGCTGCTCAAGAAAGTCGGCGTTCACCCAGGTAAACTTCGCATTCGATTTGTTGGCGTCTTTAATACCGTCGAGCATCTCGCCGATCCCAAGTTTCTTTGCCGGACCGGTTGCGTTGTAAATTCCACTCTCGCCATTCTCGACCATGCGGATTGTCCATTCGGCCAGATCTCGCGCGTCAATGAACTGAACGGGATCGCTCGGATCGCCGGGCGCCAACACCTCGCCGCCGCGATCGATCCGCACCGGCCAGTAGGTGAAGCGGTCAGTCTCGTCGCGCGGTCCGACAATCAATCCCGGGCGAATGATCAGCGTCTTTTTCGGAAACCATTTCTCCGCTTCCACTTCGCAAAGCGCTTTGAGCGGACCGTAAAGCGCGTATTTGGACGCGATGATACTTTCGCGCGATTCCTTCACCGGGTCAGGGCCGTTGTATTTCGCGGCCGGCGCGCCTTCGTCCGTGCCCGGTCTGCTCGTGTCGGCGTAAACAGAAATCGTGGAGATGAAAACATAACGGTCGACGTTGCCTTTCAGAATCTGCGCGGCGTCGCGCACCCAAACCGGCGCCGAGGTGGGGTTATCGATCACCGCGTCCCATTGTCGATCTTTCAACTCATCGAGCTGGCCGTTTCGATCGCCAATCAATTGCTCGACTTCATTCGGCAGTTCGCCGGGGTGGGTTTTGCCGCGGTTGAACGTTGTGACCTTGTGTCCGCGACTTAACGCATAACGAACTTGATACGGCCCCGTGAATCCGGTTCCGCCGAGAATTAGAATACGCAGCGGTTTCGCGGATGTCTCGGCGGCTAACTTGCCCAGACTAAGCCCGGTAACAGTCGCAGCGGAAAGCTTGATAAATTGCCGCCGAGTCGTTCTCTTCATGGTTGGCGTTTACGAACGCAGGTTTATTCTTCTCTTCAACATGAACCAGATAACACGTCGTGAGGCTGCGCGATTAATCGGTGGGACTGCGGCGGGTCTGCTTTTGCCAATCGGTGGATCGCATGCGCAAGTGGCGCGCGAATCGTCAACAATGCTGACGCGCCCAATCCCTTCATCCGGCGAGAAACTTCCGGTCATCGGACTTGGAACCTGGCAAACGTTCGATGTCGATCTTAGGCCGGACACTGGAACACAACTTCAAGATGTCCTCTCGCAGTTTGCGAAACTCGGCGGACGCGTGATTGATTCGTCACCAATGTACGGGCGCTCAGAGCAAGTGATCGGCGAACTCAGCGCGAAACTCGGTCTGCGCGATAAGTTTTTTCTGGCTACCAAGGTTTGGACACGCGGCAAAGCGGCCGGGATCGAATCGATGGAGCGTTCGATGCACCGCCTGCAGACGAAACGCATCGACCTGATGCAAGTGCACAATCTCGTCGATATCGCTACGCAACTGGCGACGATGCGGGAATGGAAAGCACAGGAACGCATTCGCTATCTTGGAATCACGCATTCCAACACCAATGCGCACCCAGAGGTGGAAAAAGTTCTCCAGACCGAGAAGCTCGATTTCGTTCAGATCAATTACTCAATTATGGAACGCGACGCGGAACAGCGTATTCTGCCCTTGGCGCGAGATCGAGGCGTGGCCGTGCTTGCGAATCGGCCGTTTGGCGGTGGCGATCTCTTCAGCAATGTGCGCTCAAAACAATTGCCGGAATGGGCAGCCGAATTCGATTGTCGATCTTGGGCGCAATTTTTCCTGAAATGGATCGTCGCCCACACCGCGGTGACGTGCGCAATTCCCGCGACCAATAACCCGGAGCATCTTCAAGACAATGTGCAGGGCGGATTAGAACGTCTTACGGATGCGAAGATGCGCCAACTCATGGTTGATCT
>JALYUC010000215.1 GCA_030853965.1 Verrucomicrobiota bacterium
TCGATCAGCAGCGTGGGCCGCACTGGCAAAAGATGCTGACGGACCGGTTTCACATCTTTCATCAGGTCACGACGTGCGGGACCTACATCGTTTTGAGCAATCAGTTATAAAGGGCCGATGGCGCCGATTTGAAAAACCGATGGAGTGGCGTAACGTGCCCGCTCGTTTCCGCACTTACCTTTTCACGTTTGTAACTCTTTTAACTAATATCTATGTCGCAACATCGCAGTTTAAAGGGTGCCAGCACGATCGCCGCCAAGCGCAATGTTTTGAAGCGGTTTGAACGCGTCGAGCTACTTAAGAAGCGCGGACAATGGAAAGAAGGCGGCAAAGTTGTCGGTTTACCGAAAACGAAACCAGACGCGTGACGCGAAGCGGTGATTAGTTAAAAGGGTTACAAAGTTACAACGGGTCGAACATGTTTCTTCCTTGTAACGATGTAACTTTTTTAACGTTGTAACTTCTGCTTTGCGTCTCAATCGTTTTCTCGCTGCAGCCGGAATTGGTTCGCGCCGTCATTGCGATGAACTGATTGCTGCCGGTCGCGTCACGATCAACGGTCAACGCTGCATCGATTTTAGCGCTCAGCCCACTGGGCGCGATCACGTCAAAGTCGACGGTAAAATGGTCCATGTCGATCTACCGCTCTACATTGTCTTGAATAAACCGGCCGGCTTCGTTTCAACCCGAAGCGATCCACACGCGCGCGACACGATCTTTGATCTTCTTCCTCCAAAATTTCCGCGGCTCTTCAACGTCGGCCGGCTCGATACGCAAAGCGAGGGTCTGTTGATCCTGACGAACGACGGCGATTTAGCGCAGCGACTTACTCATCCGCGCTATAAGATCGACAAAGAATATGAAGTGACACTGGATCGACCGTGGGAGCAGGCATTTGCGCCGAAATTGCTGCAGGGAATTTTTCTCGATGGTCAGCGCGCGCAAATTGCCCGACTGCAGACTGTCACGCCTATTCGTTTACGCGTAGTATTGAGACAAGGAATTAATCGGCAGCTTCGCCGCATGTTTTATGAGCTTGGTTACGAAGTGAAGCGGCTCGTCCGGACCCGCATTGCAAATCTTCGTCTTGGAGATTTACCGCGTGGTCACTGGCGGCCGCTGGCGAAATCGGAATTGGCAGCTTTGAAACGGGCGCGATGAAGATTGACGGATGCACCGCGCTAATTACCGGCTCTTCGGCGGGAATCGGCAGAGAATTTGCGCGACAACTTGCCGGACACGCCGGCGGGCTTGTTCTGGTCGCCCGGCGTCGCCAGCGGCTGGAAGAATTGCGCGATGAACTGCTTAAACGCGATCCGAATTTGAACGTCCACATTCGCGTTGTCGATCTTGCGGATAAGTCTCAAATCGATGAACTCGTGCAACGGCTTGAAAAAGAGAAGATAGAGATCGACCTTTTGATCAACAACGCAGGTCTCGGCGATCTCGGTCCCTTTGCGACGAGTGATCCCGAACGCATCCATCGGATCACTCAAGTAAACATGGCTGCATTGACTTTACTGACGCGTTGGTTGCTTCCAGGAATGATCGCGAGAAAGCGCGGGGCAATTTTGAACGTGAGTTCCTCGGCAGGATTTTTGCCAATCGCCGAGTTCTCGGTTTACGCGGCCAGCAAAGCGTATGTGACAAGTTTTTCCGAAGGTTTGCGTGCGGAGTTGCGCGGTGCAGGCGTGAGCGTTTGCGCATTATGCCCCGGTCCCGTCCACACCGAATTTACGGAAGTGGCGCAACGTCCGAGCGGACCACCAAACAGGAGCGGGCCGGAATTTGTCTATGTTTCCGCCGAAAATGTCGCGCGAGCGGGACTTGCCGCCGTCGAGCAAGATCGCCCCCTCATCATTCCGGGTTTCGTTATGAAACTCGGGATGCTTTTCGTCCGTCTAACGCCAATGTCGATCGTACGGTTGGCGTCGCGATTCTCGAGACACGCTTAATGGGCGCTGCCAATCATTTATATTTGACCGAGCAACCGTATGGCTTGGTATTTGCGTTTGAGACCGGTTTGCCGGCCATCGATTCGTCCAGCGCGACTTTGACGTAGTTGGTCGAATTCGGAATGTCGGCAGGGTTCGGCGTTGCTTTACTGTCAATCGCGCCTTCGTAAACAATCTTTCCTTCCGGATTGATGACGAACATATGCGGTGTGTTCTTCGCTCCGTAAGCGCGCCCAGCTTTGCCTTCCGTATCGAGAAGGAGCGCAGTCTGTTTGGTCTTCCATTCGCTCATTTTTTTCTCGGCCTGCTCCGGCGTGAGATTTCCCTCCAGCCCCGGGGCCGAAGAATCGATGCTGAGCCACACGACGCCTTTGCTGGTGTATTCTTCCTGCAGCTTCTGCATGTTGCCCGGGTTGTAGTGTTTTTTCACAAAGGGGCATTCCGGATTAAACCATTCGAGGACGACATATTTGCCTTTGTATTGCGAGATGGAGTGCGTTTTTCCTTTCGCATCGGTGAGGGAGAAGTCGGGCGCAGCACTACCGACGGGCGGTGAGTCGATTGCGAGAAGAGTGGTAACGATCAGCGAACTCAGGGTGACGAGGATGGATTTTATTTTCATAATTTTATTGTGAAGCGACTGTTGGTGTGACGGTTTCAAGTTTCTCCAGAACGATGCTCTTAGTCAGCAACTCTGGAAAAACAAATGGTTCTTCCGATTTGCCGGGATAGAGCACGTAAAGTGGGACACCTGGCCGCCCAAATTGTTGCAATAATTTGGTAATAGCCGGATCGCCGTTAGTCCAATCGGCCTTAAATTTGATCACGCCGTGGCGCTGAAATGCTTCGCGCACTGCGCTGCTCTCCAGAACGCTTTTCTCATTAAATTTGCAGGTGAGACACCACGCCGCGGTGAAGTCGATAAAGACGCTATGGTTTTGGTCGAGCTCGGATTGCAGACGCTCCGGCGTGAACGGTTGCCAATCGCCGGACATTTGCGCGCCCAGTGTGATGTTTGACGACCGAAACTTCTCGCCGATGAAATAAAGGCCGCTGAGGATCAACAAGATCGACATCGTCACGAGGGCGATCGCTTTTGTAGTTGTCGAAGCAACCGGCGTGACGAACGCGCCTTTCATCCAGCACGCGATGCTGACAATGAGTAAAAAGCTTGAAGCCCAGATCAACGCTTCGTAGCCGCGTTGTGCCCCGAGCACGTAAAGAAGAAACAGCAACGTAGCCAGGAGCAGAAAGCCCATAAACTGTTTCACGCGTTCCATCCACGGGCCGGGCTTAGGAAGAAATCGAAGCCACGCCGGTTGCGCGCTGAGCAGAAAATAGGGCGCGCTCATTCCGGCGGCGATGGCGACGAACATTGCCAGGATAATCGCGGCCGATTGAGTGAAAGCAAAGCCGAGTGCCGTGCCGAGAAACGGAGCGGTGCATGGCGTGGCGAGAACGGTAGCAAAGACGCCTTGGAAAAATGAGCCGCTGTTACCTTGTCCCGTCGCTCCGGTGATCCGCATGAGAGCTTGCGGCGGTGAAATTTCGAATACGCCGAACAGATTCAGGGCGAAAACGAGTACAATTACGCCTAGGAATAAAACGAAGTACGGATTGGTGAATTGTGCAGCCCACGTGATTTGATGTCCTGCGGTTTTGAGCACGATGAGCAAAAGCGCGAGCCCGATAAACCAGGCAAAAATTCCAGCGACAAACGCCAGGCCACTCCGCAAAACTTTTTGTCGATCTTGTCCAGCTTGCTGAATGAATCCGAAAATCTTGAGCGAGATCACCGGCAAGACGCACGGCATCAAATTCAAAATAAAACCGCCGATGAAGCCGAAGAGCAGAAACGTTAGCAGACCGCGTGACGAGCCGTGCGCGATTGAAGTCGCGGCCGGCAGATCGCGCGAGAAGATCCACCCCGTGCGGTTCTCGTCCGTCGCGCTGTCGCCTGCTACAATGAGGCCGTTGATCCGATTCGGTGCCGTGCCCTCGAACGGAATTCGAAATGTCACCTCGCCATTACGCGATTCCACTTTCGGATGCCCGACGACGGTCTTCTCGTCCGGCAGCGGGTAGAAGTTGACGAAGCGATGCTTCGCGAAATCCCCGTTCAGCAGGACAAAGGAAATTTCGGAACCGCTGCGACCGAGCTGCTTGACGGAAACGTTCGTATCGATTTTCGATTGCGGGAGCAATTTTCGATAGCGCGCGAACAGTTCGACGTTTGCCGGCACGTTCGATGTCGATCTTGGCAAAGCCAGCTCCAGATTTGCAGCTCCGGGAATGCAAAGCCTTTCGCATACGAGCCAGGTCGCTTGGGCGGAAAGTTTGACGGAAGGATTGTCGACCTTCGCGGGCGGCGTGATTTCCTGCATGAGCAGGATTTCATTCTCGTATCCGTAGGTCTCGATATCGCCCGGGTCCTTGAGCTTTAGTGGGATGGGCCATTGGATTTCTCCAACTTTCCAGTCCGGGGGCAGTTGCCATTTGATGTCGGTGGGAATCCCAGCGTCTCCGGAAAATTTCCAATAGGTGTGCCAATGGGGAGCCATCCGTAAGAGGAGGCCCACCGTGAAAGGCTGTCCCGCCACAATTGCGCTGGTGTCGGCGAGCAGCTCGGCTTTGACCAGTTCGCGGCCCTGATAGGTCTGAGCACGTGCATTTGTCGCTGAGATCGACAGGAGCAACGCAGCGCCGAGGAGAAGTGCCCGCTTCATTCCGCTAATTAAACATCGGTGCCACCGCACAGCAATGGCTCGCCAACTGCTCCAAAAGACAAACATGCGCGGTTTCGTTATTTTCCTGATCATCGCCGGTTTGGGTATTGTGTATTTGCGGCAGAAACACAACGAGCCGTCACCGCTCGCAGCTAAAACCGGGGGAACACAGCTAGTTGCTACCCAGCCCACGCCTGCGCAGCTAACGCCGGCGCCACGAGGCCAGGCCTCTGAATACAATTGGATGAAGCGGTCGCTCGATCGCGCGCGCGACGTCACCGAAAAGACCCGCGCCCAAACGAAACAAAGTCAGGACCCGTAATCGCAACTTTCGCGATTATTGCTCGGAACGGCCGGGTTGTGCGGATTGAAGCTTGCTCTGGACCGCAGCTTTGAAGGCAGCCGGTGTTAAAGTTGCCCCAGCTGAGGGAGCCGCCACGTCTTTTCCAAGTCGCGCCACGTTCTTGACAGGCTCACCATCGTTGCTCATCACGACTTCCTGTCCCGACTGATCGCGCTCTATGCGGAACCGCCCGTGCATGATGCCGACAAGCGGAACGAACTGGCTGCCATTGTTTTCCACAAAGAGAATGTTTTTGTCGCCTAGGTTGAATTTGGGCGCGTCGCTCACGCCCATGGTCTCGTCGCCAACCGTTCCGCCAAGCATGCGGATTGCGTAGCTCTCGCCCGGGCTTCCTTTGATGGCGTCTTCTACCTTAAAGGTCACATAGCTCACGATCTGGCGCTGGCTGCCCTCGCCGACCCATTGCGACCGGACATCGGTTACCGTCCCTTGAAAAATCAGTTCTGCTTGATCGACAAGTTGATCGAATGTTGGCGGGATGACAGTTGTGGCATGCACCGAACTCAACGCGGTGATCAAGGCCGCCAGGACTGAGAGATGGCTTAGTTTTTTCATATCGGGATCTTGGTATTTAAATTGAATTAGTTGATATCTGGAGGTGTGGGCCTTGGCGTTGGCGTTGGAGTCAACGGTGGCGTAGGCGTGGGCGTTGGCAAGCCTGGTGTTGGTGTCGGGCTCGGAGCTGGTGTTGCAGTTGGCGTCGGGGTCGGGGTTGGCGTTGGCGTTGGCGTAGGACTTACCTTCGAAATTGTAACTGATGCGCTTGTAGGGGAAGAAAGACTGTAACCTGCGCCCGATCTGAGTGTCATTGTGGCGACCACGTTTCCTCTTTTCAGAGTGGCGTTAAGCCCACTCAAAGCAACGTTCGCCGAGCTGGCTCCCGCAGGTATTACTACTTGGCCGGTAGATCCACTGAGGCTGTAGTGTTTGCCGAGAATAGCCGTTCCACTCATCGAGTATCCGATCGTCACTGCGCTGGTTGCGGCCACTCGCGAAGCAGAGATCGTGTAGATCGCGGTGCCTCCTTTGCTGATTGTTCCTGGTGAGACAGAGAGGCTCACGGCTGGAGTAGGCACAGGTGTTGGAGTGGGCGTCGGGATGGGAGTGGGCGTCGGCGTCGGGGTAGCGGTAGGATCTGGAGTGGGAGTAGGAACCGGTGTGGGAGTAGGCGTAGGGGTTGGAGTTGGACTAGCTGTTGGCGCACCGTAAAGCGACTGAGCGCCGTTAATATCATCTTGCGTCGTCGTCTCAGTATTACTGATTACCGAGTTCATGATGGCGCTAACTGTCTGCCCGTGTTGGTCTGGATGATCGAGACCTAGGGCGTGCCCGAGTTCATGGATCAAAACACGCCGAATGTCGGCTACAGCATAACCGCTTGAGCCAAATCGAAGCGGCCCACGATAGGAATCGAACGTTTGCTTGTTGTTAAATAGGACATCAGCCTCCCGCATGGTCGCTCCGCTATAACGATAATATGTCACCGCCAGAGTGTTAGAGCCGAACGATTTCCCGAAGACAGTGCTGGAGAAGGTAACCGTGTTGACACCGTCGCCAGAGCTTACCGGAGCGCTAGGGTTCGTTACGGTAGCAAACTGGAGACGCTGTATGGATTGGTCCCAGATTGTCGGTGCCGGAGCGGCTGCCACATCCCACGAAACATTTCCGTCGCTGAGAGTTTTCCCGGCGCTGCCCAGCGCCATCTGAAATGTGACGGTGCTGCCAGATGGCCAACTTGCTCCTTCGACGAAATACGCCGCGACCTTCGGACCTGAAAAAGCGGCGATAAGAAGGCTAATGGTCGCGGTGGCGGCAATTAGTCTCGCACGGCGCTGAACAATTGTGGCAGGTCTGGTGAAAGGGAACCCCGGCAAATTCATATAATTACTAGAAAGCAGAAGCCGTGCGCAGCTAGGGAAAAAATGGCCATTTTGGGAAATGGTTTACATTGCGCTGCGAAGTCTGAGCGCGGGCTAAAGAGAACGCAGGCAAATGCTTTCACGTGCGTCCTTATACAGACGTCTTTGGCCCACGCGACTGTCTGTCCGAGTTGGTTTACGTCCGTTTTGAAGCCCCTACGTCGGCGGTAAAACGCACAATATCTTGATCGTTGACCGACCACGAGCACATCAGCCGATAAACATCCGGCTCGATGAATTTGTAAAAATGCCAGCCACGGGCTTGAACGTCGGCAACTAATTGCTCGCTCATCCGTACAAATACGGCGTTTCCTTCAACGGGAAAGACGATGTCGATCTTTGTCTCAGTTTCTAGCTGAGCTGCCAGTTGCGTTGCCGCCCGATTTGCATGTTGCGCGTTTCGCAACCAGACCTTGTCCTCTAACAAGCCGAGCCATGGCGCTGCGAGAAAACGCATCTTGGAGACCAGTTGACCAGCTTGTTTAACGCGATAATCGAACTCGCGAGCAAATTCCTTTTTGAAAAAGATGACCAGCTCGCCGGCGGCCGCGCCATTTTTTGTTCCACCGAAACAGAGAACATCGACACCCACCTGCCAGGTGATTTCCTTCGGCGCGCAATTGAGAGAGGCCACCGCATTGGCAAAACGCGCACCGTCCATGTGGACGAACATTTCGCGGCGTCGCGCAAAGTCCCCGATCGCGGCAATTTCCGCGGGCGTGTAAACGGTCCCAAACTCGGTTGATTGTGTAATGCTGATTACGCGCGGCTTGTGTGAATGCAGTTCGCATTGCCGCGCGGCAATTGCTTCGGCTTTGTCGACGTCGATCTTGCCATCGCGGCCGCCAATCAGTAGGAGCTTGGAGCCATTCGTGAAAAACTCCGGCGCGCCGCATTCATCGGTTTGAAGGTGCGCATGATCGTGGCAAATGATGCTGTGAAATGATCGGCAGAGCTGCGCTAGTGCAAGCGCGTTGGCGGCGGTGCCGTTGACGACGAAATAAACCTCGCAATCAGTCTCAAAAATTTCGCGAACTTTTTCGCAGACGCGCGCGGTCCACGGGTCGTCTCCGTAAGAAGGCGCTTCATCGACATTCGCTTGGCGCAATGCCGCGAGTGCTTCCGGACAAATTGCGGCAGTGTTGTCGCTGGCAAATTGATGCCCAGGGCCGGCCTCCATGTCGATCTTGGTAATCGACTTCAGCCTCGCGAGCAAACCGGAACGGGTGCTCTAGGATTGAAAGAGATTGTCTGGCAGGTTTGTACCCGGGGCCTCAAAACCCGCCAGACAAATCACCTCTGCTTGCTCCCAAATTATGTGCAACCGCGCAGGAGAAAAAACAGGAACAAAATCGGAATCGGAATTCCGAGAAGCCAAAGCAATATGTATCCCGTAGCTCCCACTTGTTCGATTCGCTCTCGCAATTTCATTCGATTGATCCTTTCCTTGTTACCTAATTATTCGAAAAAGGTCCGCGCAGCGCGCGTGTCATTCTTATTTTCTTTCACATCGTATTCGTTCCGCTTTGCCTAACCCAGACGGTCGGGTTAATTTTGGGGTTATGAGTGCCCTTCAATCCGAGGTCGAGCGACGCGGCGAACGGATTTTTGAACTGGTCGATCAACATCCGGAATCACTTTTTAGCAAGGCCGGATTCTATCAGCGCATGATGGCGCTCTCGATGCGTGATGAGCATTTCAAAGTGCAAATGTTCCGCTTTGTCGATGTTCTCGCCTCGCTCCGCCGCGGCGGGGAGATCGTGCGCCATCTCGATGAATATTTCGAGGACATGCGCAATGGCTACGCACCGCTTATCCGGACCGGCGTTCAACTGGCCAAAATTGTTCCGTGGATAAGCGGCCAGGTGTTGCGTTGGAATGTTTCCGGCATGGCGCGCCAGTTCATCGCCGGGAAAAATCCCCACGATGTGATGAAAGCGCTGCGCAAACGACGCGACGAAGGCATCGGGTTCACGGTCGATCTTTTAGGTGAAGCGGTAGTGAGCGAGAA
>JALYUC010000008.1 GCA_030853965.1 Verrucomicrobiota bacterium
TGCGGCGGTCGCGATTCGCGGCCTGACAAAAGTTTTTCCGGTCCCGTTTCATCGACAGGCCATTGTCGCGGTGCGCGACCTCGATCTTTGCGTGCAACCGGGAGAAGTTTACGGACTGCTTGGACCAAATGGGTCGGGCAAGAGCACGACTCTTAAGATCATCTTTGGTTTAGTTTCACCGACGCGCGGCCACGCGGAAATTTTCGGCCGCAACAGTTCTCTGGTTGCCAGTCGGGAAGCGGCTGGTTTTCTGCCGGAGAATCCGTACTTCTACAAATATCTGTCGGGCGCGGAAACCCTGCGCTTCTTTGGCAGGCTTTGCGGGCTTAGCGGCGGCCGATTGCGAACGCGCGTCGATGAACTGCTCGAGCTTGTCGGCCTAACCCAGGCGCGCGATCGGCGCTTGCGCACGTATTCGAAAGGGATGCTCCAGCGTATTGGCCTAGCCCAAGCGCTCATCAATCAACCTAAGCTCGTTGTGCTGGACGAGCCCACCGCGGGTGTCGATCCGGCGGGTTCGCGCGAAATTCGCGACCTGATTGTCGATCTGAAACGGCGTGGCATAACCGTGCTCCTCTCATCGCATCTTCTCGCGCAAGTGCAGGAGATTTGCGATCGCGTCGGGATTCTCGCCAACGGTGTGCTCGTGCGCGAAGGCCGGTTGGAGGAATTGCTCGCGGTCGAAAATCAAACCGAGCTTGTCCTCGAAAACGCATCCGACACGCTCGTTGATGAGATCGCATCGCTTGCGGCCAAAGCAAACGCAAAACAGGTCGCGCGTCGAAGATCGACAACCACACTCGAACGTTTATTCCTGGACGCGACTTCGGATCGCAAAAACAAATGAGCGCCGAGGCTGCTGAACATCGCGCCTTCTCTTTGGGGCGGCTGATCGCAATCACCACCAACACGCTCACCGATCTCACGCGTCAGAAAATTTTCTACTTTGTCGTGATCTTCGCGCTGATTTTGATCGGCAGTTCCGCATTCATGGCGCGTTTCACTTTTCAACAGGAATTTCAGATTCTGAAGGATGTGTCGCTCGGCACGATGTCGATCTTTACTTCATTGCTCGCGATCGCCGCGACCGCGCGGCTGATTTCGCAAGACATCGAAGACCGCACCGTCTACAGCATCCTCGCCAAACCGGTGCCGCGATTCGAGTATTTGCTCGGCAAACTTGCCGGCGTCCTCTTATTGCTCGTCATCAGCCTTCTTCTGATGAGCGCGCTGTTTGTGGCGGTGCTATACGTGCGCGAGCAAAGCGCGCTGCATGAGACGTCCCACCAAATGGCCACCGCGCCGCGCGAGCAACTCGACGACGCGCTTCGCGCCGTGCGAACATCCGCGTTTAACGGCGCCATCGTGCCCGCCGTCGCGATCATTTATCTGAAAGCGTGTCTGCTCGCGGCGTTGACGCTTTTTGTTTCCACCTTCGCCACCACCAATCTTTTCACCATTGTCGTGATGGTTTTCGTTTATTTCATCGGTCACCTGCAAGCAATGGCGCGAGAATATTGGCTGCAAGAAAACAGCGCCGGTTGGATGACGCAGATGTTTCTGGCGGTTGTCGCGCTGCTTTTTCCTGATCTACAGGCGTTCAACCTTGTCGACGATGTCGTTGCAGGAACGATCATTCCGTTCGCGCTGTTCGCACGAACTGCAGCGATGGGAATTTTTTATACGACGATTTATTCGCTTCTGGCGGCGGTCGCTTTTTCCGGCAAGGAATTGTGAAGCGTCTCCTGTTCGTATTTATATGCCTGCTCGTATTCGGCGCGGTTCGACTACCCCTTGAGCACAATCTTCTCGCGCAACATCGACATCTTCATTTTCGCGCGGTCGAATTTAATCCCGATTTGCGCGAACAAATTGGGCAGCTCGGTTTTATTGCGGCTTTGAGCGGATTTCGATCGATTGTTGCCGACGCCTCTTTTATTCAGGCGCACGTGGCCTGGGAACGAACGGAATGGGGCCGTGTGCTGCTATTGTTTCGGCAGGCCACAACTTTGCAGCCGCGCGCAATTTTGTTTTGGGACATGGCTGCGTGGCACATGGCCTGGAATGCGAGCGTCGCCGCGCTGAACGATCGAAGCCAACCGCGGCTGGCTCTTCGGATTAAAACGCAACGCGAATATTTCGCCCTCGGAAAAGATTTTCTGGAACGCGGGATCAAGAATAACCCGGAGAAGCCGCAGCTTTATGAATCGATGGCCCGCCTCTACAAGGAAAAATACGAAGATCACGAGCGCGCTTCCGAGTTCTTTGCGAAAGCAGCGGCAATGCCCGGCGCACCGGCTTACGCCAAACGTTTTGCGGCGTATGAGCTCTCCTACTGCGAAGCCCGTGAGCCCGAAGCGTATCAGCAATTGCGGCGGCTATATGACGCTGGTGAAAACGAACGGCTGCCGACCTTGATTAGCCGCATGAAGTTTCTCGAAAACAAATTAAACATCCCGCAAGATCAGCGCATTGCTGATCCAGAACATTAAATCGTTAGATAGTTACATCGTCAGATTGCCTTCCGTTCTAACGCTGTAACCTTTGTAACTCTTTTAAAGGTTCAACAATCATGCGTTTCGCAATTTTTAGTGACATCCACGCCAACCTGGAAGCGCTCGAAGCGGTCTTGCGCGACGCGCAGGAACGGCAGTGCACGCATTATGTTTGTCTCGGCGATGTCGTTGGTTACAACGCGAACCCGCACGAGTGTGTCGAACGCATTCGCGCAATGGATTGCCCGATTGTGAAAGGCAATCACGATGAGCAAGCTTCGCTCATCGAATCTTCCCGCGATTTCAACGAGCTCGCCGAACACGCAATCGAATGGACGCGGGAGAACCTTGGGCAAGAGGACAAGGAGTGGTTGCGCGATTTGCGATTGGAACGGCAGGTGCGCGATTTCACCATCGTTCACGCCACGCTCGATACGCCGGCGCAATGGGGTTACGTCTTCAATAATCTCGACGCAGCCGCGAGCTTCACTTATCAGCACACCACCGTCTGTTTTTTTGGTCACACCCATGTGCCGATGGCGTTTATCCGGGAAGAAAACGGCGTGCGACGCGTGCGCATAGAGCAACTCAGCATCGAGCACGCGAAGAAATATTTTATCAACACCGGCAGCGTGGGCCAGCCGCGCGATGGAGATTGGCGCGCCGCTTACTGTGTTTATAACATCGACAATAACAGCATCGAACAGCGGCGCGTGAAATACGATTTGGAAACGGCGCAGAAAAAAATTATTAAGGCCGGTCTGCCGCGGCTGCTGGCCGAGCGTCTGGCGATCGGAAGATAAGATCGACAATCGCTTTTCGGTTGTTCTGAATCCTGAAGTCTGAACTCTGAAACCTTGCAGCTGAAGTCGATTTTGATTATCAAGCCGAGCTCCCTCGGCGACATCGTTCATACGCTGCCCGCAGTCGCGGCCGTTCGCGACGCCTACCCGCGCGCGGACATTACCTGGATCATCAACCCCGAATGGGCACCGCTCCTGCGTGGAAATCAAGATATCAATCACGTCCATATTTTTCCGCGCGGCGAGATCAGCGGTCTCGGCGCGCCACGCAGTCTGTTTCCTTGGCTGAAACAAACCAAAGAGATTCGCCCCGATCTGGCGCTCGATTTCCAGGGACTGCTGCGCAGCGCGTTGATTGCCAAGGTCAGTCGCGCCAAAAAGATTTACGGAATGAACGATGGCCGCGAAGGCTCGCGCCTATTTTATAACCGCAGTGCGAAAGTCAACCGCCGCGACCATGCGGTGGAACGCTATCTAAAGCTGGCGGAATGCGCCGGCGCAAAGATCGGCGACTTCCTGCGATGTCCCATTCCGAGTGGCGATCCGTTGCCCCGTTTCGACGATTACCCTCCTTACATTTTGCTTCATCCGTTCGCACGCGGGGAGGGGAAAACGTTATCAAACAAGGTTATCGAGGAACTTTGCCGCGCCTTTGCGCCCACGCGTGTCGTCGTGGTCGGCCGTTCCCAGCGCAAGATCGATCCCCCGGAGAATTGTGTCGAGCTCACCAACCAGACTTCGCTGTTGCAATTGATTCGCCTCATTCGCGCCGCCAGTTTCATCATCAGCGTCGATAGCGGCCCGATGCACATCGCCGCGGCCGTGACCGACCGGTTATTGTCGATTCATACCTGGACCGATCCGCGCCGTGTCGGGCCTTATAATCCGGACGCCTGGGTTTGGAAAAAAGGTCAGATCGTTCGGGTCAGCGAACTGGAAACTGCGAAACTGCGAAGAAGCGGCCGCAAATTTAAACCAAAGGATGTTGTCGCGGTGAAGGAACTCGTCCGCCCCCTCGTGCCCGTCGACCCGATGCTGGTTTAGCTTTCCCTTCTCACCGCGAAAGCCTTGCCGACTCCGTTCTTCGCCGCAAAATGAATTCCGCTAATTTCAAATCGCGTTCGTAGGTGATCTTGAAATTGAACTCGTCGTTCGGCACGAGCACGACTTTCCGGCGAACATGTTCCAAAGCCGAAACGTCGTCCGTAATCCGCAAATCTGCGGCGAATACAGCGCGATATGCTTCCTCGATCAGATCGCGCGCGAAGATCTGCGGTGTTTGCATGGCAAAGAGTTGATGCCGGTCGATTGAAGCAGAGACGGCCAAATCTTTGTCGGCCCGCTTAAGAGTGTCGGTGATGGGTTCGGCAAGGGCGGCGGCGCCGTGGGCGCGGCATTGTTCAAAGACACTTTCGATTTGTTGCGGAGTGATCAGCGGTCGCGCCGCGTCATGCACGGCGACGAAACGAGCGTTTGATCCAAGACGACCTAGACCAGCGCGCACGGAATCCTGGCGATGTTCGCCGCCCGCAACAATAGCTTGCACTTTCTTCCAACCCTGTTCGCAAACGATTCTGTCCATCTCACTATGTCGATCTTCGCGCGCGACGATGATGATCTCTGTGACAGACTCGGTTCGATCAAATGCTTCTACCGCG
>JALYUC010000015.1 GCA_030853965.1 Verrucomicrobiota bacterium
TGCCTTTTTTTGAATTCGGGCCGCGGAATATCCTCGTGGATGTGACTCGCCTCGTAAAGCACCATGAGAAAAAATGCCACTACGAAGCCGACGACGGCCCACTTGAGACATCCGACGATGGTTTCAAACATCCCAACAACACTGTAACGCTGGTTGCCACGACCTCAAAAGCCCGGCTTCTTTTTTCTCCGGCTCCCCCTGCTGGGTCGAAGCCAAGGGAAGCCGGGCGTTAATCGCTCCGTCACTAAGTCGCTCCATCGGTAAAGGATAGGCTTGCAACGATGCCTGTCCCGACCATAATCGCCGCCGACAGGAGGCAATTATGACGATGCGAATTATTCTTGCTGGTGTTTTGGGTGGAATTGCGATGTTTATCTGGAGTTTCATCGCGCACGATTTGCTGCCGCTCGGCGAAATCGGTATTCGGCAGTTCCACGATGAAGGGCCAATGCTCGATGCTATGAAAACAAATCTTGGCGATGCGGAAGGTCTTTACCACTTTCCGGGACACCGAGCTGGCCCAAATGCCACGCGCCAGGAAAAAAAAGATGCAATGATGCGGGCAATGGAGAAAGCCGCCAGCGGTCCGTCTGGAATACTGCTCTATCATCCAAGCCGGCAGTTTTCATTTGGTAAATTATTGGGCGTCGAGTTCGCCACCGAACTTATCGAAGCCATTCTCGTCGTCTTCCTTCTCGCTCAGACGAGAATCGAAAGTTTCTTTGGCCGCGTTAGCTTCGTCTTCTTCGCTGGAGTTCTCGCGGCGATTGCCACCAACGTCCCCTATTGGAATTGGTATGGCTTCCCGAAAAGATATACCGCCGCCTACATCTTCATCCAGGTTGTCGGCTTCATCTGCGTAGGAATCGCCGCCGCCCTCGTGATGAAAAAGCGATCGGCGCCGACCACGACCTAACCTCTACTGCTTCGCTGGCAATGGCGGACGCGTTTACCAACTTCGAGCACGAAGGTTGGGAACGCGTCGCCGACAAATACGACTCCGTTTGGTCGAGCTCGACGCGCCAATTCATTCCGCCGCTGCTCGAGGCCGCGGAAGTTTCCGCGGGAATGTCGATCTTGGATATCGGCTGCGGCCCCGGCTACGTCTCAGCCGCGGCCGCCGAGCGCGGCGCCAAATCGACCGGTCTTGATTTCTCAAAGGAGATGGTCGCGATCGCGAAGAAAATGTTTCCGCACATTGAATTCCGCGAAGGCGACGCGCAAAAATTGCCGTTCGCCGATGCCAGCTTCGATCGGGTCCTGGCTAACTTCGCGCTGCTGCACCTGGCCGCGCCGGAGCGTGCCTGCACGGAAGCGTTCCGTGTCCTCAAGCCCGGCGGCAAATTTGGTTTTACCGTTTGGGCGCCACCGAAAGAAAGTCCGTATGCGAAAATCATCGACGACGCCATCAATGCGCACGCCAATATGGATGTCGATCTTCCGACTGGTCCGCCTCATTATTTATTTGCCGGCCGGGAAGAATTCCGACAAGCGTTGCAGCGCGCGGGATTCGACGGTGCCTCCATGGTTTTCAAACTTCACACTATCGAATGGAGCGTGCCAACCGCCCGCTATGCCTTCGAGGCGGAACGCAACGCTGGTGTTCGCACCGCCGGATTACTCGCGCGCCAGACGCCGGAGAAACTGAGCGCGATTCAATCAGCTATCGAAAGCGCCGTTCGGTCCTACGCAAAGGGCGAGAGCTTCGCCATTCCAAAAGCCGCCTACGTTATCGCCGCCTCGAAAAAATGATTTCTGTGGCGGGAGGCGTCTTGGCGGCAAAGCATCTTTTATGAAATTCTGTCTCGTCGTTCTCATCCTCTTCGCCGCAACGCTCGTCCGCGCCGCAGACGCACCGATTACGCAAGAAGAACTCACCCGTCGCACCCAAGAGCTGTACGATGCGATCGTTCCCGGGAACAAGGAGCCGTGGCAAAAATATTTCGCAGACGACGGTATCTTTTCCGACGAGAAAGGCCGCACTCTCGATAAAACTAAACTCATTGCGGACATTGCCCCCATGCCGTCCGGATATTCCGGTACGATCAAGATCGACAATGTCCAAAGCCGGATTATCGGCGACACCGCCGTTCTGAGTTACGACGCCAACGAAGCCGAAACCATCTTCGGCCAAAACTTATCGGCCCGTTACCACGTCACCGACACGTGGCTGCGCCGTAACGGCGCCTGGCAGATCATCGCCAGCCAGGCACATCGCTATTACGAAGACCCGGAGGTTGGAAAGGGCGACCCGAAGAAGTTCGTCGACTTCGCCGGCACCTACGAACTGGCGCCCGGGCAAACAAGAAAGGTTATCGCCGAAGGCGACAAATTATCCGTCGAACGCAAAGGCAAAAAGGAACAACTGTTTCCTGAGACCTCAGAAATTTTCTTCCGCAAAGGCGTCGAAGGCCGGATCCTGTTTCGTTACGACGCGCAGGGAAAAGTCGATATGCTAATCGACCGCCGAAACAACGAAGACGTCATCTGGCGTAAGAACGGGTAAATTTCGCGAAGCAAGATTCTCCGCTTCCCTTCAACCGCTTTTGTTACGCCGCTTTTTTGACTTTCTTTTTATCAACGATGATCCCGGGGAATTGAACGACGGTCGCGGCCGCGTCTTTTCCGTTTTGGCCTAAGGTCGACTCGAAGGCGAGCTTCCCACTGGCGATCTCGGTAAGGGCAATATCGGCATGGCCGAGCCCGGGAGCGAACTCCACCAGCGGGCGATGACCGAGGCAAAGCTGTCGAACGCGGCGTGAGACCATGTTCACCAGAATTTGCTGATTAGTGATTACTTCCGACGCAGCTTTAACGAGTTCAGATTTCATAATTGGATAAGGCGAGAATCAATGGCTGACGAAGCATTCCAGTTCCCGGACGAGGTGGAGTTTGGTCGCGTCTCAGGAATCGCAGCAAAGAAACTTGCCGCAATATCGTCCATAAGGCGCAGATCACAAGGTGTTTCTCCGCTCTCCGATCTTTTACGCTGCCTGCCTTCTGACGTCTAATCCGCAGAAGGCGGATTCGCCGGCGAACTTCTGCGGTCTAAGTTGCTCTTGCCAGCCGCCGTTTCCGCCAGGCGGAATGGAGCGGGACGAGAATGATCATCGAGAAATAAACCCAGCCGCTCCATGCGATCTGCTCGATCGGCAAAGTCAGCGCCAGCACCAGCGAAACCAGCCCGATCGCTACCGGCAAACTCCAGCCCAATATCTCCGAGCGCGTGATAAATTTCTCGCGCGCATCCAACCGTAACGGCTCCCGCAATTGCCAGGCCCGCAGATTCAAGAGCACGATCTCCAATGCGATAACGGTAAACCCAACCGCGAAGATGGCAAAAAGAGCGCGTGCTTGTGTGTCGAGCCGCAGCCCTAGCGCCTGACCGACTCGACCATCACTGAGCAGAAACCAC
The DNA here is from genome assembly GCA_030853965.1 of Verrucomicrobiota bacterium. Taxonomy (GTDB): domain Bacteria; phylum Verrucomicrobiota; class Verrucomicrobiia; order Chthoniobacterales; family UBA10450; genus JALYUC01. Next base: position 3,416 of record JALYUC010000015.1, read on the forward strand.
ATCGACCCGAAAATCGCTTTCAACGGGTAGATATAGATCAGGATCGTGACCAGCATCGCCCAGCTAATAAAAATGGAGGCGCCATCTTCGAGACCGTAACGCCGGCTCCACAACCAATGGCCGCGCCAAAAAATTCCGAGCACGACAATGCTCGTGACAAATGCGGGCACATTCTTAAACGCTCCGAAAAGCGCATCGATATTGTCGGGAATCTGCTGCGGAGCGATCACCAGCATCGAGATCGCAAACGCGAATGCCGCATCGATGAAAGTTTCCAGCCGCGTCATCTGCATCCCGCGCAACCGGAAGCCGCGCAGCCGAGGCAGCGCCTCCAGATCAGCGGGCAGCGCCGACCCAATCTCTTCCGGTCGCTCGTTCATAGCGTCTGCCGTTTTACAAAAAAACATCGAATGATGCCAGTCCGGCTCAGAAACAACATCAAACTTTCTGCAGTGGAGCGAAGCTCCTGGCTTGCGACCGATGGGCTTCGATTGTCATTTTTAGCCATTATGCCGATATGAAAAAGAGAGCGAAGGCGGGTCTCATGCTCTTGTGAATTTCGAATTGCATCCACTTCCTCCTTTTGTTTCATACGACATGCGGTTAATTCCTCTGTGCTCATGCAACCGAAGTTCGATTGTTACATGGTCATTCTTTTAACGGGCTTGGCGGGCGCGATGCTTCTCTTGGCGCAGTCATCTCTGGGCCAGGGCAATCGCGATCTTGCCCATCCAGTCCCCGACGGCGCAAAAGCAGCGGCCGCCGCCGCAGCCGCCGCGGATGAGGCCAAGACGGAAGACCCGACCAAGAAAGAGGACCGCTTCACTTACGGCAAACGCAAGGGCTCTGAGACCCTGGCGACGAAGGAATCCACCGGCACCATTCAGAAAACCAGGGACGGTAGCTCGGATGTAACCGTGCCGACGGGCGTATTCAAAGAAAGCTTCCTTGATATGGGTCTTCCTTCCGCTCGCACGCCGGCGCCCAACCAGACGCCCAGCGCGCGCATCAACCCCGTTCGTAGTGCAACAACCACCGGTCAAGCCTCTACCTCTGCGCAGTCGAGCGCGAGTCCGGCCCCAACTGCCGCGTCAGTGCCAACCGCGTTATCACAGCTCGATATCACTCTCGGTGTCAAGCCGGCACCCAACGCCACCGCTACACCGTCACCGCGCTGAGTTTCCCTTTGCAGCTACTGACCTTTCCTCTCGCTTAAGATAGCCGCAGTTCCGCGCGAACCCGCTCGACAAGCGGCTGAACCTGCCCGCGCACATCCTCCGATCGCAAAATGCCATCAAGCGCTTCCAGGCGTGAACGCTCTTCGGGTGCCATAGCGTAATCTTGTCCTTCTTCGCTAGTTTTCATATCAAAGTCCTCAATGGAAGTCAGCCGACGGGCAGACATCGACCTCAACATCTTTTCATTCCTAATGATTACCGGAACTGACATTGCCGTTTGGACTGTGTCCGCATTCCTTGCGATCGGCATCGGCTGGAGTCGTTATGCGAAATGGAAGATGCGCGATAAACTCGTGCGCGAACTCGCGACAATGGACCCGGCTCGTCGGGAAAAAATGCTTAGCCGCCTCAATCCGAAACTCGCAATCGAGATCCGCGAGCAATTAATGGAACGTTTTCGGATAATGAGCTGAGGTGGTTCTCAAATTTCTCGGTTGAGAAAGTAAAAGTAAGAAGGAAAAATTGAGCAATGATTCCTCACGTTTCCTAATTCCTGATTCTTCCTTTCCACGCCTTGCACGCCTCTTGCTCCTTTCTCAGTCACTTCAAACTTCCCGTCACGCCAGGTGATTGAGCAGAAAATATTCGAAAACCTTTTGCCGTTTGCTTACCAGTGGGCAAAAGCACAGGAGGATTTTGTTCTCGCCGACGGCACTCCTTTAACCCCACGGCAAATTGCGGATGCGCGCCGGGCCGGCATTCAAGATTGTTCCCGGGTGCGAGTGCTGGTCGTCGATCGCATTCCGCTGCCCGACCATCCGGAGTTGGCTGAGGCGGCGCGACGCACCGGCATAATCACCCACGATACAAGGTGCGTAGGGTTCGGCCATGCCGTCATCATTCGTGCCGATTCCTGGGGCGACCGCGAGCTGCTTATGCATAATCTCGTCCACATTGCGCAATGCGAGCGCAGTGGCGGCCTTGAGCAATGGGTCGGGCAATATCTCGGCAACCGTCAGACCTGCGCCAAGTTCACCATTGGCTCGTTCGAGGACGAAGCGCGCCGGATTGCCCGCGAAATTTGCGCTGCGGATACGGTAAAGGTGTAGAGGCGGGCGCGTCGCTCGCGCTCGATTAACTTTCAATCAATAACTTCTTCGCCATCCCCGATTCTTCTTTTCTTTGAACTCTCCCTACCTCCGGCCGCCAGACGAAACCGTAACCGCCGGGTCAAGCGCTTGCGCGGCTTCGCCGGTCTGCATTCGACCGGTCTTCTGCAGATCGTCTCGGGTATAAGTTCTGTCGGTGGGATTGGCGGCGTTCGTCTTGGTGGCGGTGGCCGGTTCGTTAGCGCAACCTGCGAACATAAAGGCCGACGTTGCGACGATCAGTACGGCAAACAAACCATGTTTCATCACTCATATTACGTGACTGACTTGCGCGCCGGACGGGGCAAACTTGGCTTTTAGGATTTCTGCATCACACACCAGCTTCCCGACTGGCGCCCGCGCCTACAGTGCGAGCATGGTGCCCCGGCAGTTTAAGCTTCCGCAGTGGCAAGCATGTTCTCTTTTGAGGTCTGCAGTGATCGGTTCGTCCAGTTCCATCGCGTAATCGTAAAAGAGTTCTTCGCCGGGCTCTATATCGCGCATCGCGTAGATGAAGATGCGGTCGTCTTCCTCGATCGCTTCGCAGTTTGGGTCGCAACAATGGTTGATCCAGCGTGCTTCGTTGCCGTTGATCTCGGGATTGATCACTTCGCCATTTTCCAGGCCGAAATTGAATGTATGCGGATCATTTTCGTCGTTCGGAGCGTCCTCCCAGGAGACACGCTGGCCGGTGTATTCGATAATACGGGTGTCTTCGGGAATGAACTGCGTGGCGTAGACGCCGCGACCGTGCACGCCCGAAGGACGAATCTCCACGGGAGGTGGAGCTATTGGAGAATCGAGTAGGTGAGAAGGCATTCACTTCTGATTCGGATCAGAGTAAGATTTTGGATTGAGCGGAACTTAGAAGAAGGCACCACTCCCACCACGACGACGGCGGCCGGGTTTCCTCAAACGGTGTCTACATCGCGAACAACAACAACGTTTATCCGCCCTCCGACACTTTTTCGAGTGACGCTAGAAACTTTCTCTTCTCTGTCACCAGCGCGCCCGTCCCGGAGCCGCCGACGATGTCGATCTTGTTACTCGGCGGGATCCTCGGTTGTGCTTCGCCGCCGCTGACAGCCAGTTACGCGACCTCCTCGTTCCGCCTTCAATAAAGTCCCAGCGCTTCCACCGTTGCGGCATCGATCGCTCCCGTCGCTTCCAAGCCCGCGTCCTGTTGATAATTCGCCAGTGCCTCCCGCGTCGCCGGTCCGATCGAGCCGGTCAATCCGCCCCGTAATAGCCCAATTCCTTGAGCGCGCGCTGCACATTGATGATCACCTGGTCCGGCAACAAATTGCCGTAGGTAAAAATCGGGCCGTCGTAGTCGTAATATTCGTAGACCGGATCGTAACCGAACGCTGGATACCAATAGCCCGAGTCCCAGTAATAATAGCCGCGGCCAACCAGCACAATCACGGTGTACCGCTGGCGCCACCAATTCCGATCATGCCGTTCCCGTACACACCTTTGCAGCGCGGCCGCGTAACTAGTATTTGCGTTCGGGCTGGCGTTAATATTCGCGTTTGCCTTGCCGCCCTTGCGATTCCCGGTATTCGTTTGTGCTCGATTTTGACCCTGCGCCGGTGTCCCAATACTTGATCCACTTGGCCCGGGCTTCGCCGACGCGTGAATGCGCGCCGGTTTGTTCTTTTGCGCGTGCCGCAGCTTCGGCTGCGACGGCGGTTGCGATTGCGCTACCGGCGATTTACTCGCCGAAACATCCTGACTGCTCGCCACGTCACCGAGCACAATCAGCAACCCAAACGCTGCAACGATCCACGATCTCATAGCACCCGGAACATATCAGATCCAATCTCCGATGTCTGACATCTGTTTTCTGACCTCTGACCTCCGATTTCCGCCGCTCGCCATAGGTCCTCTCTGCCTTTCTCCGCTTCTTAGTTCCCGAACTGCTTGCAAAACAACTGTGTAAAACATAGTATTACGTCATGACCAAGACCATTTCGAAAGTGGGAAATTCGCAGGGCATCATCTTTGACGCCGCGCTCATGGATTTGGCACGGGTCAAAGTCGGCGACCAGGTCAACGTGACTGTGCATGAAGGCGGGTCGATCGTTTTGACTCCGGTCCGATCAACGATCGATTCGAAGAAGGCGGCGACCGCAGCGAGACGGCTGATCAAGAAAAATTCCGCGCTCTTCAAGCGGTTATCTTGAGCGAAGCCATTCGTCATCTGACTGTTTCGGCGGTGAAAGCGATTCACGCCGAGGTTTTGGCAGGCCATGGCGGAGCGCGCGGCATCCGCGACGAAACATTGCTGGAGTCCGCCGTGGCGGCGCCGCAAGCAACGATGATGGGTCAGCCGCTGATCTCCGATCTGATCGAGATCGCTGCGGCTTATCTGTTTTATCTTTGCCGCAACCACGCCTTTATCGACGGGAACAAGCGGACTGCGCTGGCCGCCTGCCTGGTCTTTCTCGAGAGTAACGGCTTGCTGCTGGGCGCGAAATTGCCGCCGGATCAATGGGAAGAATTCGTTCTCGATGTGGCCGCGAGTAAATTAGATCGCGACGCGACCACGCGGCGTCTGCGCAAATTGCTAAAGGGATCGCGAAGGCGGTGACGGCCGACTTCCGACATCCAATCGCCGCCCTTTGTTCGAGTTTCCCACTTTAGCCTTTGGCTGCTGATGTCGTGACGGTTAGAGCTTGATAACAAGTTTCACGAATATCCAGACCGCCCAATCGTCCAAGGAAGAACGCCTCCGTAATCGGATCGATATTTGTTTTGTGCGATAGGAGCAAACCGGAGCTTGTCTCCAGCGTTAATTGCTTTCTACCACGAAACTCAATCGATCAGCGGAGGAAAAGAGGGAACCTTAAACGGAGCACTAATGAAAATAACTAATACATTCAAAGGCGCGATTTTCGCCGCCTGTTTGGCCGTCGCTTCATATGGTTGGGCACAACAACCATCGACGACAAACACTCAGCCATCGACGACAGATACTCAGACCGCGACGACGAATACTCAGCCAGCGACGACGAGCGCGAGCCCAACTAGCGCCCAAAGTGGCGATCGCAGTGAAAAGGTCGAACGCAACGTCAAAAGCGAATTGCGCGAGGGTGCGCGCGAAGGCAAAGAAGAATTGAAAGAAGGCCAGCATGCCGTCAATGCCGGCGAACGCGCGGCCAAAGATGAGCTCAACGAGCACAAAGATGCAAAACAAGACGCCAAAGAAGCCAAGCATGAGGCCAAATCAGAGGTGAAGGAAGAGCACCAGGAGGGCAGCGACCCGCATCACCAGGCGCATCACCATACCGCGCATCATGACACGGATCATGACGCGCATCACCATCACGCGCATCATGACACAGATCATGACGCTGATCACCATCACGCGCATCACGACAAGGATCACGACACGGATGACGATGCGCATCACGACACTGACCACGACGGCGACCACGATTGATCGTTCGACGCCGGATTTGTTATCGGCCGAATCGTAAGTGAAACGCGCGGTGGCACGCGTAAAGTTTGCCGCCGCGCGTGTTCAGCCTTCCGTTTCCCGCCCTCTGCTTCTAGTCGCGTGAGGCACAAGCCTCTCTTGACTCGCTGCAGCCTCTCGACTCGCCGTAGCTTCACGCGAAGGCTGGTTGGCGAAGGTGGTTACGCGCTCTCTTTTTCTACTTTAGCCTTTCTACTTTCAACTTTCTTTGGCCTTCGGCCAAAGCCTCCCCGTCTTCTGCATATAATCGCGATACGATTCGCCGAAGAACTCGCACATCATCTCTTCTTCGCGCGGCGTCCTGACCAGATAAAGAATCGTAAACGTCACGAACCCGCCCCAACCCGCCAGCCAGTTTTGCAATAAAAGTCCCTGCGCGATCGCGAACAGAAAAATTGCCGCATACATCGGATGCCGAATGCGCCGATAAACCCCGTGCACGATCAGCTCATGATTTTTCCGCATCTCGAGTGTGATCGACCAGTTGAGGCCAAGATCGACATGTGATCGCCAAAACAACCAGAGCGCGATCAACATGATTGCCGCCCCGCACCACGGAATAAATCCGGGCAACCGATAATCAGCGAACCCCAGCCAAGGCGTGAAGAGATAGAGCGCCGGAAGAATAATATTCCCAATAAAAACGACGCCCACCAGTGCGCGATCGCGCATATCGACCTGACTCACCACTTTCTCATTCCGCTTCGTTCTTCCGCCGAACACACCACGAATGGCTACGTAAATGACCAGTCCTACGAGGTAAACGATGTTCCAAACTTGCATTCGTATGTCTGACTTCTGACCAGAGTTCACCCGCCGCGGCGGGCCTTCTGCCCTCAACCCTCAACCTTCATCCCTCATCCTTCCAGAGTTCCATCTTCGAATCGCCATAGTTGTGTTAAGAGTGCCGAGGAAAAGAAAAGCAGATCCCTGCGTCGAGATCGAGCATTGCGAGCTTAAAGTCGATTAGGTTATGGTCGCCCGTGGTAAAGAAAAAGCAGTTGGCGAATGTACCGCGACTTGACGAACTGATCAGGGAAGTGCGTGGACAAAAGGTCATGTTCGACTCCGATTTGGCGCGAGTTTACGGTGTCACGACAAAGCGCTTGAACGAGCAGTTTAGGCGTAATCGCAAACGCTTCCCGGACGACTTTGCTTTCCAGCTCACATCCAAAGAGTACGAAGCTTTGAGGTCGCAAAATGCGACCACAACTCAACGAAACTTGAGGTCGCAATTTGCGACCTCAAGGTCTCATGGCGGCCGACGCTACCGCTTCGACCTCGAAAAAATTTGGGAAAGCAAACGCGCTCTTCATCAACAGCTCATCGCGCTGCCGATCGCGAAGAAACTGGAAATGCTCGATGCGCTTCATCAGCGCGCTCTGGCGATCAAAAACTCGCGGGGAATTCCTGAATCGGGCAAACTTCAAGAGCAGCCACCGCGTTACGGCAACGACGAGTCTCCGTAATTTTGGCCTGACCTCTGACCTCCGATTTCTGCTTCTAGTCGCGTGAGGCGCGAGCCTTTTACGCGAATTCCGAATTTCGCTCGCTCTTCTAATCGAAAAAAAGTTTCGGTTAGGCTTTTGCCTGACAAATTATCTACAGAGGCTATAATTTCGCAGTGAGCGCATCCGAAATCATCAAAGAGCTGCCCAAGCTTAGCGACGCAGAGCGACGCGCGATACTCGACAAGCTGCGCGAGCTCGCGCAAGTGGATGACGACCGCTGGGAGGAGATCATCAACCATCCGACGCCGCGTCCCAAACTAAGCGCCTTCATCGAACAAGCGATAGCCGAAGGCAGCAAGCCGCTCGATTTGAATCGCATGTGATTTCCCGAGTTACTCGGAGCTTTTGGCAGGCGTACGAGGAATTGGATGCTGCGCAAAAAAAGGCGGCGCGGCGTGCCTTTGCTTTGTTTCAGGAAAATCCCGGACACAATTCGCTTCAGTTCAAAAAACTTCGTGGTTACTCCGATTATTGGTCTGTGAGAGTAAGCCGGGATATTCGTGTGGTCGGTAAACGTAGCGGTGATACTGTCGAGTGGGCGTGGATCGGTGCGCACAACGAGTTTGACAAACTTTTTGGATAAGAAGCTAAAAGTTTGATATTCCAATCTGGAAGATCAAAAGGCCGGGGTGGGTGGTCGGAGCTGCCCTCCACCATCTGACATCTGACCCTGATTACGACCAGCCGAACAAAGGAACTCGTTTGAACGCCAAGAAAGCCAAGCCGCTCAATGCAGCCAGCACCAGCGAAGAGGATTCGTCCGGAACGGCCGCGGGCCCTCCTAGCTCGAAGCTGAAGGTGTCGAAAACCAGAGCGTCGCCATTACCCAGGTTTTGTGGTTGAAAAAGCTCGATGCGTTGGATCCCCGTCGCCGTGACGGAAAGCGTAACGAAATTGCCGTCTCCGAATCCGGTGCCAAACGCTTGATCGGAGGCAATAAGATTTCCACCGACCGCCGCATCGTAGGCATTCATTTGCGCTCCGTTTTCACCGACGCTCAGCGCGACGATGCTGGCGAAGGTTGCCGTAGGGCTAAAGATGGCGATGATCGGACTGGCTGGCGATGGCAGGCCTCCTTCGGTCGTATCCCACATACCGGTGGAACCGGAAGAGCCAGCAAGGCCGAAATTGGTCACGAAAGTTGCATCCGAAAAAGTCACGCCTGTTGCGCTGTACGACGCCCCGACCGGCGAACCCTGCACACCGGTCCCGAATTCGTCGAAGGTGATGGTGACGGCATAAACTGGCGAAGCTCCCAGGATCAAGCCGACCGCGATGAGAAAAGCGATATTCTTCATAAATAATAGGCCCACCGGTTGTTTTCCTATTTTTCGCGATTGTGACTGATTGCCAGCACGATGGCAACACGTTTCGCGGAATCGGAATGTCGAATTAAAAATCACCGCGTCCGCCACATCGTCGCCAAGTGATTTTGATTCTTTAGTGGGGAAATGGAAAATGCAGTCCTTGTGATTTTTCTTCTTTCTATTTTTTAATTT
>JALYUC010000021.1 GCA_030853965.1 Verrucomicrobiota bacterium
GAATATCATAATGAATGTCGAGCCGCTCGTAGGTCCGCTCGAAATCTTTCATCGACAGATCGACGCACTCTTTCCAGATCGAAACATTTTCAGCGTCACCGGCCTGCAGTTTAACCAACTCCTGCCGGCACGCTTCACGCACCGGCGGATCGGCTGTCGATCTTTCATTCGTTTCTTTGTAAATGCGGACGAGCTCCGCGATCGGATCACGCGCGAGTGATTCTCGATCCAGTAAGTTTTTCCAGCCGTAAATCACCATTCCAAACTGCGTTCCCCAATCGCCGATGTGATTGTCGCGATTCACTTCGTGACCGAGAAATTGCGCGATACGCGCAAGTGCGTCCCCCAGCACGGTGCTGCGGATGTGTCCCACGTGCATCGGCTTGGCCACGTTGGGTGAACCGAAGTCGATCACGATCCGGCGTGGAGATGTCGATCTTGCCACCCCAAGCCGTTCGTCTCGAAGAACGTCGCCAGCTTGTTTGGCAACGGCGTCCGTGCGCAAAGTGAAATTGATGAAGGCGGCGCCCGCGACGGTGGGCGCCTCGCACCATTCGTTAACGTCGAGGTGTTTGAGAATCGTCGTAGCGATATCTCTCGGCTTTTCGCCGCGCTGCTTCCCAAGCACGAGCGCGACGTTGCTTTGGTAATCGCCGAAACGCGGGTCGGTCGCGGGTGTCAGATCACCGGCGCCCGGCAAGCCGGCTTTTGCCAGCGTAGTGGACAATCTCTTGCCGAGGATTTCTTGGAACGTGTCCATGAATTCTTCGTAGCATCGGCATCTTGCCGATGAAGTCACGGGCAAGATGCCCGTGCTACGTCATTTCGGCGAGTGGTCGCGAAAGATCGACAATATCTCGTCGGCCGACGGCGCGGTTGCAAGACTTTCGCGAATGGAACGATCGTTCAAAAATTTCGCGATGGAGGCGAGCGTGCGCAGATGCACCTGGAATTGATTTTTAGGGACGATGAACAGGACAACAAATTTCACCGGCGCGTTATCCAGCGCGTCGAACTCGATGCCCGTTGTCGATCTTCCGAACGCGGCCACGACTTCTTCGAGGCGGTCGGACGAGCAATGTGGAATCGCAATCCCGAATCCAATGCCGGTGCTCATCGTCTCTTCCCGCTGCTTGAGCGAGGCGAGAATGGTATCGCGATCCTCCGGTTTGATTTTGCCCAAGCTCACCAGCAGATCGATCAGTTCCACGATCGCCGGCCAACGCTCGGTCGCTTTCATCTCGGGGATGATTTGGTCGGCAGATAAAAGGCTGGCCAAAGACATGCAGAATTCCCTCGACGACGGGAGCGAAAGCTTATCGTGAGGGTAACGAATGACAAGGCATTTTAGGACGTAGCTTTGCGAAGTAGTCGCCGGTCGAAAGGTGAACGCACCGCGGTCAGCGGAAACAGCGCAGCGTCGAGCTTTGGAGTTCCCAACGCTGGGGCGAATTTCACCTAGTGATTCTCGAATTCTCCTCTCGTAGTTTGTAATTGAGCTGGCGCGAGAGCAGCCAGCGCACCCCGAACATGTCGATCGTGGCGCGCAGAGCCCGATTTCCGAGACCGTATTTACTCTGGCCAAATCGACGTGGGCGATGATTAACCGGCACTTCGACTAACCGATAACCGGCGCCTTTGACCAAGGCGGGAATGAAACGATGCATGCCTTTGAACGGAACGAGCGCGCTCACACATTCGCGCCGCATCGCTTTGAGCGTGCAGCCGGTGTCGCGTACGCCGTCCTTCGTGAATCGGCTCCGCACAAAATTCGCCACGCGACTTGTTATCCGTTTCACCAGTGTGTCTTTGCGTTGCGCCCGATAACCGCAAACGAGATCCGCTCCACGCGAAATTTCAGCGAGCAGCTTTGGAATGTCGGCTGGATCGTTCTGCAAATCGCCATCGATCAATACCACGGTCGCACCACGCGCGGCGTTTAGTCCCGCATACATGGCAGCGCTTTGCCCGGTGTTTTTCTCGAAGCGCAAAAGGTGGACCTGCGGCGCGTTTTCAATTTTCCCTGCCGTGCCGTCTTTCGAACCGTCATCGACAAAAATGATTTCGTGATCGAGACCGGCGAGTGCGGCGCGCAGTTCCGATTGCAAGATCGACATGTTCTCTTCTTCGTTAAAGACGGGAACGACGACAGAAACGGCGGGTGAACTCATCACGTCGCTCATAGCGGCAGTGTCCGATAATTGCGGCAAAGAAAAACCTGCCAGGTCCGCACGCGTTCGCCGTAACGCCGCGTCTCCATCGTTGCGATAAGTGCGACCGACTCAAATCCAACGCGAATATTGTGCGGGACAACACCATTGCTGCCATCACGAATGAAAAGCGCGCTGCGTCCGACGAATGGATTCACTCCGCCCTCTTCCGAGTAAACGTCGTCCGCCTGCTGTTGGCCAGGTTTCGTCGCGGCATCAACGAATCCGTCATAGCGCGGCCAGAAAGAAAATTGGTTCACCAGATCTTGTGACTCCGTGAGATAAACAGGCGGATGGCCCGGTCCCTCCAGGCGTTTATCGCGCAAATAAAACGAAATCTCGGATGCGCGATCACGATCATTCGCAATCAGGAAAAGTTTCTCGCCCAATTTCGCTTCCAGATCCAAGCGCAACTTTTCCACTTCGGCCGTGCCCGCTTTCCAGCCCCGCATGCGATTGCTCGGATCTTTTCGCTTCAGACGGACTCCAGCGGTGCGCAACAGATCAGAATCGAGTGCAAGCAAGCTCATTAGCAATCCAAGCAGGAGCGCGACACCGGCTCCATGTCTCAACCAGTGATTCACCGCGACGCGTTCCCGCCAATAGTAAACAGCAAGCAAAGCGAAACTCAGAATCGCGAGCGCGTCCCAATTCGGCGCAGCGACTTTGTTGATTGAGAGCAGAAAATAGAAAACGAACACCGGCACTCCAAACCAAAAAAGAAAAAGTACTTTGAGCTGCTGATTAATCCGGCGCCAGCTGCCGAGCACGCCCCACGCGAGTGCCAGGAAAAGCAGCGGTGAATAAAAAAGGAAATGTTCGCCGAGAAATTTCAGCACTTCGACCGGATGAACACCGACGCCTTCCTCAAGACTGCCGCGCGAGCGCAAGTGCGCGAGCGTGATCCAGACATGCTGGGCGTTCCAGACGATCGGCGGAATCGTGCAAACGGCGAAGCTACCCAGAAGCCAATACAATCCCGGTCGCTTAAATTCCTCCCGCAAGCGCGGCGCGAACGCGAGGACGAGCAACACCGAGATGATTTCGAGCGCGTTGGTGTATTTGGAAAGAAACCCGAACCCTATGAGAAGACCGGTTGCCGGCCAGTAAAGCGAAAATTGCGGAGTCCGCTCAAGGGCGAGCCAAAAAGTAAACATCGCCGCCGTCCAAAAGAAGATCGACAGCGGATCGATCGTCATCAGGAATGCACCCACATTAAAAATAGGCGTAACGTTTAGTGCCACGACCGTCCACAAGCCCGCGGTCGCACTAAATAATCGCCGGGCAAAGTAAAACATGAGCAGGCTCGTGCCCGCGGCGAGCACCGGACTGAAAAAACGCACGCCAAATTCATTCGCGCCAAAAATCGCCGTGCTCGCGCGGATCGCGAACGCGATACCGGGACCTTTGCTGAA
>JALYUC010000055.1 GCA_030853965.1 Verrucomicrobiota bacterium
ATCGACCAATTCGCCGAAGCCGAAGGCCGGATGAAATGGGCACCGAACAAAAAACTTCACTTCGAAGTCGCGGTCATCAAAGCGATCCAAAGTTTGAACCAGGTCACGTTGAATGAAGTAATCGAGAACTTGAACGCGTTGCGGGACGGAAAAAATGTGCCCACGAAGAAATCTTCTTCTGTGGCGGCAGCCGTGGCGCCTGCTTCCCAAAAGATTGCGGCCGGCACGGCCGCCTCTACACCTTCACGCGTGGCGGAGAAACCGGCGGACGATTACGGCGCGAAATCGTCGGATTCGAATGTCGATCCGGCGAAAATTTGGCAAGAGGTGAATGCGAAAATTCCGGCAAAAGGATTTCTGCGCACGCTAGTCGATTCTTTGACCGTGCTCGGCGCAGAAGGTCGCCATTTTCTTCTTGGTTATCCACCCGGAGAAAAATCGGCGATTGAAACGCTGGCCACGACGAGCAATCGCCGTCAGCTGGAAACTTTGCTGAAGGAAGTGAGTGGCCGCGATTGGAGTGTGAAGTTGAGTGCCAAAGAAGGTTTAGCGAGCAAGAGCGCGCGCAGGGAGCCGGCGCGAGAAGCAGAAGAGTTCAAAGATGATCCACTCATCCAGGAAGCGCTCGAGATGTTCAAAGGCGAAATCAAATCCTGACGCAAGCATCAGACATTATGAACCTCAACAAGTTGATGAAGCAGGCGCAAAAGATGCAGGAGCAAATGGCTAAGACTCAGGCCGAGCTGGAAGAGAAAACGGTCGAAGTGCAGGCGGGCGGCGGGAAAGTAAAAGTCGTGGCCAACGGCGCCGGCGATGTGATCTCAATCACGATCGACAAAGAAATTGTCGATCCAAACGACGTGGATTTTCTTGAAGAAGTAGTGTTGAGCGGCGTGAAAGGAGCGATTGAGCAAGGCAAAGCCATGGCTCAATCGGAGATGACAAAGATTACCGGCGGAATGGGTATGCCGGGGTTAGGAATGTAGCGGCAATTTGCGTTCACGTTACGCCGCCGCAGTTTCCTCGACTCTAAAGTGCTTTAACGGAATCAACAGGCGCTGGCTTCAGCCAACTCTTCGTCTGTTCCCACATCGCTGCGGCTAGGAACAAACAGGCGCTGATAAAAAAGAAAACGTAAGCTGCGTTGCGCATCCACATCACGCTCGTCGGCCAAAACGGGTGGCCGATGAAATCCCATTTTCCGAGCAACCACGGATTTCCGCATAACACCCAGTAGAGCGAGTAGATGTAGGCACTGGCCAGAAGGGTCGCCGGAGCAACGAACCACAGGGGGAGAAAGAACCAGAACGGCAGCGACCAGGCAAAATATTGAAAGGCCCAATTGTCGCTCACCCCGTAAATGATTACGTAGAGCATGCCTATCGTCGCACAGATTTCCGGCACGGAGCGTCGAGATCGCCGCAGCCATGTCAGCAGAAATGCAAGGAGGAGGGCAAGCTGCCAGCTGTGATCTAGGAAAAAGAGAATTGGGCCGTGAGATTGTTCCGGCCATTTGTTAGGCTCGGCGATGATCGAGAAAAGCAGGACCTTCGGGCCCCACGCCGGGACGAAAGCGGTGGTGTGAATCGGTTGCCCGTGATATCCGAACACGCTCGCCAAGACTACGTGCGCGTCCTGAATCAGCGCCGGCAGATACATGGACAGCGCGACAATTCCAGCGACAAAAAGAAAAAGCGATCGTCTCCGCCATCCGGAGATGAAGAACAGCAACGCCGGAATCGCTAACATGCCCGGCAGCTTTATCCAGAAACTCGCGCCGAAGGCGACGGCTGCGGCGAGTATTTTTTCCTTCGACAACAACCACACGCTGAGCAAGAGGAAAAACGGGATCGCGGAATCGGTGTTGCCGTGATAGGCGGAGAAGATGATGGCGAGCGGATTGAGCCAGTAACACGCCGCCACCACGAACCGCCATCGACTGGCTCCGAACAAAGCCAGGAGCAAAACCGTTGTGCCGGCATCAATCAGGGCGAAGGGCGCGCGCAGGAAAATCCGGAACGGAAGGCCGCTGCTCTGTGCCGCGCGGAGCAGAAGCGACCCTGCCGCGCTGATGAAAGGCGGGTGATTCGCGCTCTCATCGAAATGGTAATAACCGATCAGACCCCGCTCCTGCACATTCGTCGCGTGTTCCTGCCAAATTTCGACGTCGCGGGTGCCTTCGGTAAAAACAACCAGGTAAAATCGAATCGCGGCCCCGAGGGCAATTGCCGACCAAAACCAAACGTTCCGGTGGCTAAACATCGCACGCGATCCGTCGGTGTTTTTCGTAAACACAAACTTCGCGCACGCCTAAGATCGATATCTTTTCCGCCAGGCGCTCGAAGTTTTCACCGAGTTGTACGTGCGAGTGCGCATCCGAGGCAGTCGTAAATGGAATCCCCTTCTCTGCCGCGACCCGAATAATTGCGTCGCTCGGATAAAGCTCCTTCACCGGTTTGCGCCAGCCCGCGGTGGAAAGCTCAAGTGCGAGATTGCGCGAGCGAATAAGGTCGAGCGTCTCATCAACGATGGTTTCTATCTCCGCGCTTGGCCGATGGCCGTGGATCTTGATAAGATCGAGATGCGCGAGGCAATCGACGAGTCCAGTCGCAGCGATTTCGCGGACACGTCGGAAATAATCCGCGTAGAGCAGGTCGATGTTGCGTCCCTCGAATTGCGCCGCGCCTGCCGGAACCGTGTCGAACATCTGATCGGCGCGCTCCAGAAAATGCACGGACCCAAGAACGAAATCGAGTTTGTCCCAATGTTTCTCGATCCATTTTCGTCCGGCCGCTGAATTCGCCGGGTCATTATCGAGCTCAATGCCAGCGCGAATTTTTACGTCGGTATTTTTGTCGCGCAGCCGCTCGATCTCATCGAAATCGATTCCGGAGTGATAGCGATCATGATCGGTGAAAGCGATGTCACGCAGTCCGATCCCGCGCGCCTGGTCGATCCAGGGCTGAAGCAGTGCCTGGGTGTAGGGCTGCGTCCTATGTCCCTGCGGATGCGAGTGGTAATCAGAGAATAATTGCATGGTGGATCGAGCACTGCCTTGCTCGATGTTACAAATCGCAGCGAAGCTGCGCAAATTTAGCATCGCGCTCGGAGAGCGCGATCCACCTACGGCGCAGTCAGAAATTTTTGGCGGACACGAAGCTCCGGGTATTTCGGGAAAAAAACCTCGGCAATGAAAACCTTGTTCGGAGTCAGATCGCGCGTCGCGACGGTCTCGTTATATTCTATGTGCTCTTGAGGATTGATAAGGACGATGTCGGGCTTTGCCGTGATGGCGTGATTGTCCGACCACTTGGTGAGGACCACGTCGGCGGAATTCATTAAGTAAACCTCGATGCGCTGGTCGTTTGGAAAATCGAGTGTAACAGCACGTTTGGAGCGATTGGTCAGGGTCAATTTTATTTGGAGCTGACGGGTTTCCGAGAGCTTGACCGTCTGCGGCGAAACCTGCAAATCGAGCGCGAGCCCGCGCAGCTTCGGATCTTTGATTGACGCCGGCGCCGACGAGCGAGACGAAAACGGATGCAGCATCCGACCCATCCAGCTGCGCTTTTGTGGGGTGGGCTGCAGCACGGGCAGAGAAGGTAGCTCAGGTGCAGGCGTGGCGGTGGACCCGGAGGAAGGTTCCTGACCCAGCGCCACCGTGGCGATCATGCAAGTCAGGATTAGTAAGTTACCGCTGCGTTTCATGAGCGGGGTTAAACAGCAAACGTTGCAAATCCTGTCAAACCCTTTATCAATCCGCCATGAGAACCGCGCTCGCCGGGTTGGTGCTGGCATCTCTCGCGTTTGCTTCCGCTTTCGGGAAGAATCGACATTGCATGTTTCGCCTGCATGCCGAAGCCAACCCGCAAGATACGGCGATTTTCGCCACCTCGATCCGCGCGCAGCTCTCCGGAAAAAGCGTCGCGATTGAGAAATTACCGCGCATTTCAGAAAGAGACGTGGTCGCCTTTTATCCTTATTCACTTGGTAACGGAAATTTCGGCGCGCTTTTTCAGCTCGACGATCATGGCCGGTTGACGCTCGACTCGCTCAGTGTCGAACGCCGTGGCAGTTTTTTGTTTGCTTTCATTAACGGACGAGCGATCACCGAATTACAGATCGACAAGCGCGTCTCCGATGGAAAAATCTATATCGCCTCCGGCCTTACCGCACCTGACATCGATCTGATGAAAAAAGACTGGCGCGTGATAGGCCAGCGACGTCGTTAGTCCAAATGCGATCGTTCATTGCGGTACTCGGCGTGCTCATGATTTCGAAAGTTGGACTGATCGCACAAAGTCAGCGAGCGATTGTCGATCTTGCGCTGCCCACTGACAACGACGCGTTATTCGGCGGAGGCGGCCCGGCCTTTTACCAATACATTGAGCGCGATTACAAAGGTGAAAAGTCGACGCCGTGGCAAGGCGGCCAGTACGGTTTTGTGCGCGATCCGATCGAAACGAACGCCGGAATTGTGTATACGCGGTTTCATGAGGGGATCGACATCAAACCAATGCATCGTGATGCAGCCGGAGAACCGCTCGATGAAGTACGCGCCATCGCGGAAGGCAAGGTTGTGCACGTCAATCTTACGCCCGGCCATTCGAACTACGGGCGATACGTAGTGATCGAAAACCACTGGGATGGGTCGCCTTACTACAGCTTATATGGACATCTCAGTTCGATCTCCGTGAAACCAGGGCAAGCCGTCCATAAAAGCGAGCCGATTGCCGTGATGGGTTACACCGGCAAGGGAATTAATCGCGAGCGCGCCCATCTGCATCTCGAATTGAACCTCATACTTAGCCACGCATTCGAGAAATGGTACGACGCCTTTCACGTCAACGATCCTAATTACAACGGGATTTACAACGGGCTCAACCTGGTCGGCCTTGATATCGCGCGGCTGTACCTGGCGTTGCGCGAAAATCCTTCGCTGAGCATTCCGGAGTTTCTCGCCACGGAAGAAACGTTTTACAAAGTGGCGTTTCCGAAGTCTTCGCGCTTTGAATTGCCGAAGCTTTATCCGTGGATGCTGAGCGCCGGACGCGAAACCAAATCAGGCTGGGAAGTTTCTTTTACACGCGCCGGTCTGCCTCTAAAAATTGGGCTTAGCCCAAAAAAAGTGAAGCAACCGGAAGCCACTTATGTGAAAAAGAGTCCGATTGATTCTTCGCATCTCACCCACGGCGACGTCGCCGGACGCGGATCCAACGCGCACCTGACCCAGAGCGGCGGCATATTCATGCGGCTGCTCATCTACCCGGATTGAGTAGACGCGGCGCCCTGCCGCGTTCCTTTCGATCCGCGACGAGAGCGTCGCGTCTACTTTAAGAATGTGTTATGCTCCGTCTTCACGAGGGATGTCCAGGATCAGCCGGCGCAAATTTCTTCAATTGGGCGGGCTTGCCTTGCCGGCGATTGCCGGCATAGAGCCGGAGCGATTGCGGGAGACTAATTTGCAATTGAATCGAGATGGCAATTGTCGCTTCGTTCATTTTAGCGACCTCCATTACCAGGGCGATGAAAACCTCGCATCAGAAACGGTTCGCGCCATCAACCAGCTAGGACCGGACTTCGTTTGCTTCACCGGCGACTTAGTTGAGGACCGCAGCTACCTCCCGGAGGCGCTGCGTTTCATTCGCGAAATCCGGGCGCCGGTTTACGGCATTCCCGGCAATCACGATTACTGGAGCCGCGCCCCTTTTTCCGAATATGAACGTGCTTTCGCTGCGACCGGCGGCGCCTGGCAGCCGAATCGTAGTGTTGTATTAGCGCAACACGATCTCGAACTGGTCGGCATGGGAATCGGAGGGATGCCCGCGATTCCGGCTGCAGAGGTCACGCGACATTTGTTACTAATTCACTATCCGGTAATGGCGGACCGGCTTGGCCGGCGTTGTTTTGATCTTATTCTAGCGGGACACTCTCACGGGGGTCAGGTGCGAATTCCATTTGTCGGACCGCTCGTTGTCCCGCCGGGCGTTGGCGGATATGACTACGGCCGTTATGAAACGCCGGGCGGCCCGCTCTATGTCAATGCCGGGATCGGAACGCTTTCGTCATTTCCAGTGCGATGGAATTGTCCGCCGGAGATTACGGTTGTCACGATTTGACCTGTAGGGGACGCTGTTAGCGTCCCACGGGAAGCCAACGGCTTCCCCTACAGAAAACAGAGTGCCGGATCAACATGAAGTCGGCACGCGCTGGGCAAGCGCGACCGCGTGAGGAATCGCGCCACGCACAAAACCAAGGCATTCGACCGCGCCGCTCGGTTTCCCGGGAAGTGCGATGACGAGTGCAAGATCGACAATCGCCGCCAGAGCGCGCGACAAAATCGCGTTGGGTGTGATCTTCATCGATTCCGCGCGCATCACTTCGCCAAAACCGGGCAACTCCACCCGCATGATCGCGCGAATTGCTTCAGGCGTAACGTCGCGCGGCGCGATGCCCGTCCCACCAGTTGTCAAAATTAAACTGCAGCCTTGTTTAGCGAATGAGCGGATCGCTTCCTGAATCCGCTTCGCCTCATCCGGCACAATCGCTTCCGCAAGAACCTGCCAGCCTGATTCCTCTGCGACTTCTTTCAGAGCCGGCCCGCCAAGATCGACATATTCGCCGGCGCTCGCCCGGTCCGAGATGGTGATGATGCCGACGACAATTTGCATTTCTTTGTAGCGGCGCTCTTGAGCGTCGGATCTATTTGTTCGGCGGTCAGAGACCGCCCCTACAGTTGCTTGGTCTTCTTGAGTAACCTGATATCTGAAATTTCCATCTGCTTGTCCACCGCTTTGCACATGTCATAGATCGTGAGCAACGCGACCGCCACACCGGTTAACGCTTCCATTTCCACGCCGGTTTGAGCAACAGTCCGTGCTGTGCACGTCACCTCGGCCGTATTTGTCGAGGTGACAATGTCGACTTTAACTTCGCTCAGCGGTAAAGTGTGACAAAGCGGAATGAGCTGTGGAGTTTGTTTCGCGGCTTGAATTCCTGCCAGCCTCGCTGTCGCGAAAACGTCGCCTTTGGCGATTTCATTCTTCTCGATCAAATCGAGAGTGTCGGCGCGTAACCGAATTCTACCGGATGCGATCGCTCTGCGCGCGCTAAGCGGCTTCGCCGAAACGTCAACCATTTGGGCCCGGCCATCCGAGCCGACGTGCGTGAGCCGTTTCATCGATCATCCCCCGATCGCGATCATCTTGCGACCGGGCTGGTAATTTTCCCGAAAATCGTGCTGTAACGGTTTGCGATCGACAACATCGACAAAGAACTGGCGCAGCTCGTCGTCGGTCGCGCCGGCACGCAGTGGCTTCATGATGTCGAACTCCAGAGCACTGCCAAGGCATGGACGTAACTTGCCGTCGCAAGTGAGGCGCAGTTTGTTGCAGCTTTCGCAAAAGTGCAGGTTGGTCATCGCGCCTATAAATCCGACCCGCTGTTGCCGGCCGGGAATTTGATAGTAAGTCGCGGGCCCGTTGGTTTGAAAAGTCGGTTCTGGGATCAGACTGCCGAAGCGCCCTTCGATCATCCGTTTCGCGTGTAAGATCGACATGAAGTTTTCGTCGCTCAACACTTCGGTCGTGCTAACCGGCATGAGCTCGATAAAGCGTAAAATCAAACCACGTTCCGCCGCGAACTCGATCAGTGGAACAAGTTGATCTTCGTTTCGGCCGCGCATGAGAACGGTATTGAGTTTGATTTGCTCGAATCCGGCGTCGATTGCCGCCTGGATTCCTGCGAGGACTTGCTCGTGAAAATCGCGGCCGGTGATCTGCGCATAAAATTGTCGATCTAATGTATCGAGTGAGATGTTGACCGAGAGGACGCCGGCATCCCGCAAATCGTTCGCCATTGTTTCGCGCCCAAGCAAGGTTCCGTTCGATGAAAGTCCGATATCGCGAATGCCGGGAATTTTTGCCACGCCACGGATAAGATCGACAACTCCGCGTCGCGTGAGCGGTTCGCCACCGGTGATGCGTACTTTTGAAACCCCCAGTTCGGCCGCGACGCGAATCAGTCGCAGTATTTCTTCGAAACTCAGAATGCCTTCGCGCGGCAGCCATTCATGCAACTCGCCGGGCATGCAATAGGCGCAGCGTTCGTTGCATCGGTCGGTAATCGACACGCGTAGATAAGAAATGCGATGGCCATAACGATCTTGCATATCGGGCGCAACGTTACCGCTAGCGCGGGGTTGAATCAAGAAGGCGGCGCGATTGACTCACTATTTCGCAGCTGTATGATTTTCCATATGACGCGTCAAATTTTCTCCAGGGCGCTGATGCTCGGGATCACCGCCAGCGCAATGATTCTCACGGGCTGCTCCACGACTGAATCGCGTATTTCCGAACACCCTGAAATCTTTCAAACCCTTTCACCGAACGATCAGGCGCTGGTAAGTCGCGGACAGATTCGCTCCGGCATGTCGCAAAACGCGGTCTGGCTGGCATGGGGCGCGCCCGAGCAAAAAGCGGTGGGCAACATGCGTGGCCGCGACACCGAGACCTGGATTTATATGAACACGACCAGCTATCCTTATTACCGCGGTGGTTATCCCTATGGACCTTACGGATATGGTTACGGGTACGGGTTTTCGAGGCTCGGTGTGATGCGAACGCATCGCCATAGTCGATTCGTCTTTTTCGGCGATCCGTTTTACGATCCATTCTATTATTCATATATACCGCCCAGCGTCAGCTACCCATACAAGACGGTCACGTTCGCAAACGGACGCGTCATGTCATTTCAGTACTTGGTCCCGCCGTATCGGTGATCAACGATCTCGTTGGCGCGCACATCAACGCAGCGGCCTCGAATCGTAAATGGCTTACCGTTCATTTCGGCAATTCCTCGACGCGCTTGCTCAAGCGGGGGAGTTGAAGCGCGTCCCGATCCCGGTCGATTCCGATTTGCTCATCAGCGAATGGGCCGATCGCGAGATGAAATCACCCGGCGGAGGCAAGGCGTTGCTTTTTGAACAACCGACTGTCGATGGAAAGGTTTCGAAATTCCCGGTGGCGATCAACACGATGGGATCGAACAACCGCATGGCAATGGCGCTGGGTCGGCAGAGCGTAGACGAAATCGCGCAGGAAATTCAGCTCATCCTAAAGGCGAAACCCCCGACCGACTTACGCGAAGGTTGGAGCCTGCTTAAACAAGGGATTCATCTCCTGCACGCGCGTCCGAAGAGCGTGAAAGAAGGCGCCTGCCAGGAAGTGGTGCACGAAATGGGCGGCGACAAGATCGACAACGGTTTTTCGCTGGTCGATCTCCCCATCCTCAAATGCTGGCCCAAAGATGGCGGACGTTTTATCACGCTGCCGAATGTGCATACGCGCGACCCTGAAAACGGCGCGCGCAATGTGGGGGTCTATCGGATGCAAGTTTACGACGACCATACGACTGGAATGCATTGGCAGATCCACAAGGTCGGCGCGCGTCATGGAAAGCGTTATTACGAACGTGGCGAACGCATGCCGGTGGCTGTGACCATTGGCGGCGATCCGGTTTACACCTTCGCGGCGACCGCACCACTGCCTGACGGCTTGGATGAAATTCTATTCGCCGGATTTCTGCGCAGAAAATCCGTCGAGCTTGTCCGCTGCAAAACGATTGATGTCGATGTACCGGCGGATGTCGATTTTGTTCTGGAAGGCTATGTGCAGCCGGGTGAAATGCGCCCCGAGGGACCGTTCGGCGATCACACCGGTTTTTATACGGCGGTGGAGGATTACCCGGTATTTCATTTGACCGCGATCACACATCGTCGCGATGCGGTTTATCCGACAACCATCGTAGGCGTTCCGCCGATGGAGGATTACTACATGGGCGATGCCAGCGTGCGCATTTTTCTACCGGTCTTCAAAATGAACTTCCCGGAGTTGGTGGATATGGCGCTGCCGCCCGAAGGTGTCTTTCATAATCTCGTGTTCGTGAGCATTCGAAAGCAATATCCATATCAGGCTTTCAAGGTGATGCATGGTCTGTGGGGAATGGGACAGATGATGTTCAGCAAATATATCGTGGTGGTGGATGAGGATTGCGACGTCCACAACACGAGCGAGGTGTTATTCCGCCTGTGCGCAAACACCGATCCGGGGCGGGACACGACCGTGATTAAGAACCCGAGCGACTCGCTCGATCATGCACCCAGCGAACAAAATGTCGGTTCGCATATGGGCTTCGACGCAACCCGAAAGTTACCTGGGGAAAATTATCATCGGCCCTGGCCTGAGTTGCTAAAGATGACCGAGGAAGCGCAGGCATTAGTCGACGGTCTCCAAAAAAAGGCGGGCTAATCGGCATCAGCCAACCAGCCCGGCCAACAATTAAACTTTTCGACGAACCCGACTACGGTTTGCGAAAGATTCCGCCGGTGGAAGGGTCGCGCACCAGCGCACCGCGCGGGATGCCGCGGACATCGACAAGTCGATGCGGCGGGTACGGGCTAATCACGAGACCCGGCGTGCCGCTCCAGCGCGCAAAAGGATATCCGCCTTCCGGCACGGGACCGTATCCACGAGCCTGATCTTCCTGGATCGCCGCTCCAATCAATGCTCCGGTGGCCGCGCCTGCAGCAGCTCCGATCGCTGCGCCGCGCACCCTGCCGGTTGCCGC
This sequence comes from Verrucomicrobiota bacterium, assembly GCA_030853965.1. Classification (GTDB taxonomy): domain Bacteria; phylum Verrucomicrobiota; class Verrucomicrobiia; order Chthoniobacterales; family UBA10450; genus JALYUC01. Next base: position 10,627 of record JALYUC010000055.1, read on the forward strand.
TCCCCCTATAATCGCTCCGGCGCCGGCGCCATAAGCAGCGCCCGCCCCGGTTGGTGTGTCACAGGAATTCAAACTCAGTGCGAGAAGTGCCATCGTAGAAACAAATCCAAAGCAATGTTTTTTCATGATCATATCGTTCCCCAATCGAACCCGCGAACTCGAGCGACGTTGCGCCCGGAAATTATCCGCCCGACCTTGGCCGAACGAAAACTTTATTAGCGCTTTTATCGAGGAGCAAAGTTCCCGACTTCACCTTTCTGCAATCGTAAATTTTGCTCGAATACGGACTTCGGAAAAATCCGCCACCCGTCGCCGTATTGGCGTTCTCGGAAGGTATAGCCTCGGGATAATTTTTCCCAGCAGGCGGCGGATATTTCTTGGCCGCCTCCTCCTGGGAGATCTCGACTGGCGGCAGAATATCGGCTGACCCTGCCGCACGCAAAGTAGTGATAGGTCCCGAGACGAAGATCGCCAGGGCAATTGCTGAAATGAACGCTGAATATTTTCTCATAAAGAATGACCTCTCTTTGAAATCGAAGCTAACAGATCAGACGGACGTTACGCATGCAAATTCAAAAAAGCTTCCACAGCCCGCCGCCAATGCGTGCGGCTTTTTCGAAACGATTGAGGCGGTACTCTTTTTCAAAAACGCGGAACCTATCCAACTCCATTCGACGAAGAAGAGCGCGGTAAATCGAGGCCATGATTTCGGCCGCCACCATCGATCGGCGATCTTCATGTGGCAACACTGCACTGGCGCGGGCGAAAAACTCCTTCGCCCGTTCCGCTTCAAATTCCATCACGGCAAGAAAGCGCGCGTTGTATTGTCGATCTTGCAATTCTGCTTCGGGATATTGAAATCGGGCCAGATCTTCGTGCGGCAGATAAATACGTCCCTGACTCAAGTCTTTTCCCACGTCCCTAATGATGTTGGTCATTTGCAAGGCAAGCCCGAGTTGGATCGCGTATTCCTTGCACGCCGGATTCTTGTAGCCAAAGATTTCGATACTGACGAGGCCGACTGCACTCGCTACCCGGTAGCAATAAACGCGCAGCTCTTCAAATGTAGCGTAGCGCGATTTACGCAGATCCATCTCCACGCCGGCGATAATCTCTTCGAACATTTCTGGAAGGAGCGCGTACTTGTCGATCAAAATGCGGAGATCGCGCGCCAGTGCCGGCTCGTCTGTGGTCGAAGCGCGCAGCCAGCCACGCCAACGATCCAATTGCTGCTGCTTTTCATCGACATCGAACTCGGAAGCATCGACGATGTCGTCGATCACGCGACAGAATGCGTAGAAAATTGTGATGTCGCGCCGCCGCTCGCGTCCCAGCGTGACGAACGTGAACGCGAGATTGGATTTGCTCTGCCGCGTGATTTTCGCTGCGTTCACCTTAGCGGCGCTGCTCGTTCAATATCGGATCCAGCTCTCCTGATCAAGCCGGCCGGTTTCGCATTGCCGGAACAGACAAACCCACGCGGCCAGAAGCCAGCCCGTAATCAAACCCCGCGCGGAAACGAAAAGACCTTTCCAGATAATGAGCGCGACAATCCGGTCCGCAATGGCGCCTCGAGCAAGGGCGTCGCAAGCCGTGATGAAGAAAAAGTGTAACGCGCAAATGAGCAGAAACCAGCCGAAGCGGCCTCCATTGCGTCTCACGAAATCGCGATGGGCGCGGATCGCCTCACGCAGCTTTTCGTTGTGCAAGGCCAGCGAGACTTGCACGGAGGCGAAACAGATGATCAACACGCCCATGAATACGCGCTCAAGCGGCAGATAATCGAGCACGTCCGGCACATCCATAAAGTAGGCGAGCAGCAGCGGCGCCCTGACAACGAGCGTGCTCACGCAGACAACGAGTCCGGCCCACTTCAACACATAGCTGAAACGACGCACGGCGAATCGAAACAGAGCCTCTTCGTTGAAACTCAATCCTTTGACCCACACCAGACAAACGGTGATGAGATAAACCTGGATGTAAATGCCGAAGAGATATTCGAAAATGAAGGCAATGGCATCGACCGTAGCCGAAATTCGCAACAAATCTGCCGCTGGAACTAGGCCACCCCAAATGGGCAGGCGACAGAAAACGATTGGCTTCAAGAGCGAAGCCAGGGCACTGACCAGCAAAATCAGGTAAATGAAATAACTCGCGACAGCGTAGCGTTTGCGTAACGCGCGCCACAACGCACCGTGCAATCCGCGCCAATTCATCAGCATCAGAACGGCGGCAACGACCGAAAGCGGATAAGTCGTTGTTGCGTTGTCGAAAATCCCCGCGACGCCTTCGAGCACTGGCAAGGGCACTTCCGTCCATACCTCGAACAACCTCGGCCAATGCCAGCTCGGCAGGGACGCAACCTGATTGAGATCGAAATCGGCCGAGCTTTCAATGGACGAGAAAGTCGCGAATTGAAAAACTGAATACCCGAACCCAAGCAACACAAACGTGAGCCAGATGCGTTTGTAACGCGTGATGCAGCGAAGCCCGTCACGTAGCGCCTGCCGCACCGGGTTGAATAGCATCACGATCGCATACCCGCCGCAGAACCCGAGCAGCGGATAGAATCGCGGCAGACTCGAGAGCATGAGGTGCGCTGCTGCCTAACGAATCAATCCCCAATGGCGATTAAAGGGCCAATATACCAATAGGCCGCGGCCGACCAGGTTTTCCTCCGGCACGGGGCCCCAGTAACGGCTATCGTAACTATTGTAGCTGTTGTCGCCCATGGCGAAATAGGCATGCTCGGGAACGGTGAACGTGCGGGTCGGGTCGGACAGATACTCGCGCCCCAGCCCGTAACCCCGGTACGGATACTTCGCTGCCATGACGCGTTTGAAGCCAAAGGCTTGCGCCGGCGCTCCGTTCACATAAAGCACCGGCGGTTCGATTCGCAAAGTATCGCCCGACAAACCGGCGAGTCGTTTGATATAGAATGGAGGTCCGGTCTCGGGATCTTCGCGAATACCGGCAATGTTGTTGGTTCGAAAAACAAAAACATCGCCGCGATGGGGCTTGACGAAATTGTAAGTGAACTTGTCGACGAAAACCTGATCGCCCGTGTCAATCGCACCTTTCGCGATAATTTCATCGCGCCGGAAAGTTCGGCCGGGAAAAACATTGAAATCGTGGCCCAGAGTCTCCGGAGGTGCGTAAACCAGAAAGCTCTGGTGCTGACAAACCAGCCGCGAGAAAGTGAAAAAAAACAGGAATTTTTTCTGTTGCACCTGCAGGACCTGATCGTCCTCGTGCGAGACGACATTGATATAATTGCGGCCCAGCGCGACGAACTCTCCGATCCGTCGCAACAGGTTCGGCGTAGGAGCCTCGTTCGGATATCCGATAATGCCGTTCAGGGTCGGTTGCATCGATCCGGTAGGGATCTTGAACGGCTGTAAAAAATAGGAGCGAATCCCAACGGCGACCACAATCGCGACCAAAATTACTTCGCAGTTCTCCCGCCAATGTGATTCCCATGTGATCGGGGTCAGTTTGTGCAACTTTTCATCCAGCTCTTCCGCCCGGTTTTCAATCTGTTTGCGATCGCGTTGTCGCAAGGCGGCGTGCAACCGGCGAACGCCAGCTTCGATCTCTTCGCGCGTTTGCGAATCGAGAATGTCGCGTTTGTAACGCAGATATTTCTGCGCATGCCGAAGCAGCAGTTTGCTGTGTTTAATGTAATGCGGCGTGAACATGTCGATCTTATCTAATCTCTTCCTCTTGCTCTTGATCGATTCCGCCTCTTCAGGACAGGAGCAAGAGCATGAGTAAGAGAAGCAACCACGAGAAAAAGCGTCTTCGTCATTGCGCCTTCAGCACCTCGATAAACGCCTCCTGCGGAATGTTGATCTTCCCGATGCTCTTCATTCGCTTTTTTCCTTCTTTTTGTTTTTCAAGCAATTTCCGTTTCCGCGTGATATCGCCACCGTAGCATTTTGCCGTCACGTTCTTTCGCAATGCCGAAACGCTTTCTCGCGCAATAATCTTCCCGCCGATTGCTGCCTGAATCGCCACCTGATAAAGCTGACGCGGAATCACTTCCTTCAATTTCGAGGCAAGCTGGCGTCCTCTCGCATCGGCACGGTCCTTGTGCACGATCGTGGAGAATGCATCGACCGGCTCACCATTCACCAGGACATCAAGTTTCACCAATTTCGCGGGACGATAACCCGCGTGCTCGTAATCCATCGAGCCATAACCGCGTGTAATCGACTTAATTTTGTCGTTAAAATCGACAAGGATTTCGTTCAGCGGCAGTTCGCAATGCAACATGACTCGGCGCACATCAAGCGTCTCGGTGTGATCCATCTGTCCGCGCTTCTCCAAGATGAGTTGCAGGATATCGCCGATGTTTTCGTTCGGACAAAGCACGTACGCTTTCACAATCGGCTCGCGGATTTCCTCGATCAAACTCGGATCGGGCAGGTGCGCGGGATTGTCGATCAAAAGAGTTTCGCCGCGCGTCGTGTGGATTTCGTAAATGACACTCGGACTCGTCGCGATGATGTCCATGTCGTATTCACGCCGCAATCGTTCCTGAATAA
>JALYUC010000059.1 GCA_030853965.1 Verrucomicrobiota bacterium
GCGATCGCGCCTTTTTCGACGGAGCTGTGCGCTTGATCGGACGCGTAAATGCGAAACGTCGGCAGATCGCGCCCGCTCAATCCCAGTTTGCGCGTGTTCGGCGCGACCTGTTCCCGGGCGGTGGCGAGCGCGTGCATGGTCGAGATCGAAGCGGTGTCGTACACCACGCCTTGGAATTCGCCCGGCAAACCGAGCCATTGCCGGAGCCAATCGAGCACAAGCGTTTCCAGTTCGGTCGCCGCCGGCGCTGTCCGCCACGTCATCGCGTTGACGTTGAGCGCGCCGGTGAGCATTTCGGCGAGAATACCGGGGCTCGTGGTCGTGCAGCCGAAGTAACTCATGAACTGCGGATGCGCCCAGTGTGCCACACCCGGAACAATGACGCGCTCGATGTCGGCTAAAATCTTGTCGAGTGGCACACCGGTTTCCGGCGGCGTTGCGTCCAACTGTGTCAGGACTGTTCCCGGCGGATCGTTCGGAGAAATACGGCGTTCGCCGATATTTTCCCGATAATCGCCAATCCAATCCGCGAGCCGATGGAGATGCTCGCGAAAAATGTCCGGCGAAATGTCACCGAGTTCTTCTGCTTTCATTCGTGCGCAGCCATTTTGCCGCCTTCAATCCAATCGCGTCCAATTCCTTTTGTGATTAGTCGATCCCCGAAGGGATAACCGCCATGGCGAAAATACCAGTAGAATGCCCACCAAGTGCTGACCGCGCGCTCAACAACCCAAAGCGGCGCGAACAAACAGGTGTTGAATGGGAAATATCTTCGCGCGTTACCGCGCAACCATCCAGCTAGCGCAAACACGATCGATAAGAGAAGAATCGCCATCCACTTGAGGTCGATCAATACGATGGCAATTCCAATCGGCAGCAGAGAAGCGAACAAGATGGTTTTAAAACGCAGTCCGAAATCTTCGTAAGCTTGTCGCGGACGTTGCTCGATCCACTTGCGAAATTTCGGCGGTCGTTTGCGGATAAAGAAATCGTTAGCGTTACAAATTCGCGCACCCGCTCGGGCGAAATGCCGGATGATCTCTTCATTGTCGAACAAAACGTCACCGTCGTATTCGCCCGCAGATAACATTGTCGATCTTCGAAACGCGCAAGCGCCCGGATAGTCCGCCGTGCGCAGCGTCGCGCGATTAATTAGCATGCGCGCGGCTTCCATCTTCGCCCACCACGGCAGTGGACACAGATAATTTTGTGGACGCACGACTTCGAAATCGTCGAGCAGCAAACAAATCTTATCGATGTCGCTCGCGATGTAGCGAATGTCGTCGTCCGCCAAGATAATCTTTTCCGTCGCCGCCAGATTCACGCCAGTGTGAATGCCGTTCACCTTGTCATTGAGATAATGGAAACGCGGATCGACCATTTCATGACGGCAAACTGCTGACCACGCGCGCTTGTACTGCGCGAACACTTCCGCGGGCGAACCATCCACCACGAGCACTTCGCAATCGGCCGCTCGCAAGATCGACAAGTACTCGCGCAGCTCCGTCGCCTCGTGCTCGGAGAAAACCTTCCGCCGAATCGGCAGTAAATAAGTGCAAAGTGTCACGAAAAGTAATCGACGGACGGACCGAAGGCGCGCCTTTAAAAAGCGAATCCGAAACTGAAATGGAATGCGCCGAAGTCTTCGTCGGAGCGCCGATCGGGATTCCATCCGTAGTCGATGCGAATCGGGCCAATTGGCAATTTGTAACGCAGACCAGCGCCGAGGGCGTAACGCATATCGTCGAGGTTCGGCTCTTCCGAAGTTGGGAGCAGATTACCGGCATCGGCAAAAACAGCGCCCTGTAACTCACCGAAAATTGGAAAGGTGTATTCGGTGTTAAACACGGTGAAGAATTCACCGCCAACCGGATGGCCTTGTCGATCGTGCGGGCCGAGATCGCGCTCGGCAAAACTGCGCACACTGGTGCCGCCGCCATTGAAGAAGCGCTCGTCGATCGGGATTTCCGTCGATTCATCGCTGCCGCTGTTGGTGAGCGAGTGCACCAAGCCGCCGCGGGCTCCGAACGCCAGCGCCGATTGTTGAAACCAGCGTTGCAGCGCAGTGCCGCGCTTATCTTCGACCACGCCGGGCGTGAGATTTTTGGGGCCGAAGGGCAGATAATAACCAGCGCGAATTGTGGTGCGGATGAGCTCAATCTCGCTCCCGAGTGCGGAGGTGGCCACGTCCACCGTGTTATTAAAAACAAAACCGCGCGGTGAAACGAGCGGACTCTCGCGGAAATCCAGCGTTTGGTTAATGCCAATGGTATCGATGAAGTACGCGGTCTGACCGAGCCACTGCGGCCTGATGTCGGCGCTCGTTACTTCGACGTGCCGGGCGGCAAAAGTGGCGCCGACTTCATATTGTTTGGTAATTTTTCGCGAAAGCTCCACCCGCCCTCCGATTTCGAATTTCGAGTAGCCGTCATAGTCGAAAGTGAGCGCACCGACGCGCGACTTGAAGGCGTATTCGGTGTCGAAAAAGAACGGATCCTCATAAAGAATTTCGCCTTTGTAACCGCGCTGCGAAACTTCGATAGAGAACGTAATCGGCCTGCCGGCGCCGAAAAGATCGCGTTCCTGGAATTGCAGACCGCCGATTAATCCTTCAAAGGTGCCATAGCCGCCGGACAGTCCGAACGCCTTGCTCTTCGCTTCCTCAGCGGTGATGTCGAGTCGCAACGCATCGCCATCGATCGGCACCGGTTTGATTTGCAAGAGAGTGAACAAACCAGTGCGCATGAGCATTCGGAATTTTTCGTCGAGCACATCCGGGCTGTAGGTTTTGCCGTTCAGGCTATCGAATCGCTTCGTCACATAACTGGGGTGCAAACGTTTGAGCCCGGTCACTTGCGCGTCGGTGAAGTGATAGATCGGGCCGGGCGAGATCGCCACCTGCACTGGAATGCGACCCTGGTGCGCAGCGGTCGGCTCGGCGGTCGCTTCCACCTTCACGTTATAATAACCGCGCGCTTTGAAATACGCTTGCAGCCGGCGCGGAATATCGGCCACGCGCGACTCCGTGTAGGGTGCGTCCAACAGATCGCGCATCTGGCCCCGTAATGTTTCAGCATCGTAAATCGTTTTACCGGTAAACGAAACGTTGCCGAAAAAATATTGTCGACCTTCGCGAATAGGGATGGTCACGTCGACCTGGCTGGTTTCGTCGGGAAACGTGTAGCGCGGTTTATCGACAACGGCGTCGAGAAATCCTTCCGCGACGTAGAGCCGATGCACGAGGTCGGCGCCTTCCTGCATGTCCGCGGCAACGAACGGAAGATTTTTCTGCAATTTCGAATAGCGCTCACGTGTCGGGCCAACGGCGAACTCGAAAAGTTTATCGGCCGGCTCGTGGACGTTGCCATCGAAGGTGATCGTGCCCAGAGTTATGACCGAACCCTCGTTTATCTCGAGCCGCAGCCGATCCCCCGACTCGATCTTGTAGCGCACGCTCACTTTACTGAAGCCGTGCTTGCGATAAAAAAGTTCGAGAAAGAATGCGAGATCGTCCGCGCGCGCAGCCGTTAGTCCGAGGTCGTCGATCGTCGCGATCTGCTCTTTCAATTGCGACCGCAACTCCTTGTCTTTGAACGCGCGTTCCCCTTGAAATTCAATCGTGGTCGCGTGCTGTGCTTTTTTCTCCTGCGCCTTCGCCACCGCGTGCTCTTCTTTTTGCTTTTCTTCCGGTCGCGGCACAGTGACCGCCGTCTGCGCGGCCACTGTGCCCGCGAAGAGCGAGATGCAAAAAAGGGAAATAAATACGCGTTGCATCACTGGAATCGAATTAAGTATTTCACCATTCCTTTGAAGCCGCCGCCCACGTCCACGTCGCCCAGCAAAACAAATTGGTCATTCACTTTGAAACGCGCGGTGGCCTGGCGCTGGCCCGTGCGCGGATCGGTCTGGCCAACATCGAGATCCAACCGGTCAAACACGGAATTGTTCTGTGTTTCCGCGCCCTTCTTGAAAATTTTTCGGTAAAGCTGTTGCACAAGCAAGGTCGCGGCGCGGCCGGCCAGAACATTATTGTTTCCTGTCAGCTCTTCACGGGTCGTTCCGGTCGCGAGCAATGAAATCACTTCCTCCTGCGGCAGGGGCGGTTCGCTCGTGAAGACCGCTTCCGGGGCGAGGGTAGTCCCATAAATGTAAACGTGAATGATGTAATCGCGTATGACAGATGTTCCGTGCAAATCCATTTTCGGATTCAAAGAGTCGCTCGGATCGAAATAAAGGAAACCGTAAGCGACTTCGAGTCGGCTGAAGGGCAACGTCGCTTCCACATTTTCCAAACGCACTATTCCTTGCAAACCGGGATGTAATCCCGTTCCGATCAAATGCAG
>JALYUC010000114.1 GCA_030853965.1 Verrucomicrobiota bacterium
CCGCGCACGACGAGAAAAATTGCGAGCGCGACGATGAGAAAATTGATCAACAATGTGATGAAGTTCCCGTAATTCCACGTGACGGCACCGGCCTTGATCGCATCGGCCGTAGTATTGAAAGCGGTGCTACCATCCTTCGCCGCCTTGAGCACGATGAACTTGTTCGAGAAATCGAGCCCACCAGTGAGCAATCCGATCGGCGGCATGATGATGTCTTTAACCAGCGAGGTGACGATCGAGCCAAACGCCGCGCCAATGATCACACCGACGGCCAGATCAATCGCATTTCCTTTAACGGCGAACTCTTTGAATTCTTTCCACATAGCATTGTTGCCTATTAATCCGTCACCATGTTGACAAGCTTTTTTGGAACAACCACGACCTTGCGAATCGTCTTGCCAGCCACAAGCTCGCTTATTTTGGGACTGGCGAGCGCTGCTGTCTTCGCTTCGTCATCGGTGGCGTAGATCGATAATCGTATTCGGTCGCGCAACTTGCCGTTCACCTGGACGACTATTTCCACTTCGTCTTCGACCAGGAATTTCTCTTCATAGCCTGGCCACGCCTGCTCGGTGATCTCGCCGGCGGCGCCGATCTTTTCCCACAACTCCGAACTGAGATGCGGCGCGAATGGGTTCAGCAAGATGAGAAACGTGCGCATGGCCGAAAGCGGAATGACTTCCGCGGTTGTAAATGCATTCACGAAAATCATCATCTGCGCGATCGCAGTATTGAATGAGAGCGACTCGATGTCCTCAGTCACTTTCTTGATGGTCGCGTGCGTGATCTTCTGTTGCGCCTTGCTAAGATCGACATCCTGCACAGCCGGAGAAAGTCCCCAATCTCCCGCTTGATTCTCGCTCATCATTAAACGCCAGACGCGCGCGAGAAATCGAAACACGCCTTCCACCCCGCGCATGCTCCAGGGTTTCATCTGCTCGAGCGGTCCCATGAACATTTCGTAACAACGAAAAGCGTCCGCGCCGTATTCTGCGATCACGTCCAGCGGATCGATCACATTCCCCCAGCGCTTCGACATTTTGCGACTGTCTTCACCGAGGATCATCCCCTGGTTCACGAGCCGTTGAAACGGCTCCGGCTTCGATACATAGCCGAGATCGAAAAGAACTTTATGCCAGAAGCGCGCGTATAGCAGATGCAGGACTGCGTGCTCAGTCCCGCCGACGTAAAGATCGACACCGCCCGGCATCGGCCCGCCCATCCAATATTTTTCCGCTTTTTCGCCGACGAAGCGCTGATCGTTCTGCGGATCGCAAAATCTTAAGTAATACCAACATGAACCCGCCCACTGCGGCATGACATTCGTTTCGCGCGCAGACTTTTCAGAATAGCGGACCCAATCTTTCGCCTTCGCCAGCGGCGGTTCGCCTGTTCCGGTTGGTTTGTAATCTTCGAGCGGCGGAGGAACGATCGGCAATTCGCTTTCCTTGAGCGCGCGATGTTTTCGGACCCGCCCGTCCGGCTCGGACTCCCAAACGATCGGAAACGGTTCTCCCCAATAACGCTGACGGGAGAAAAGCCAGTCGTGCAATTTGTAGCGCACATCTGGACCGCCATGACCGTGCTCTCCCAGCCACGCGATGACTTTCTTTTTCGCTTCCGGCGTTGGGAGACCGTCGATGATCGGTGAATTGATCGCGACGCCGTCTTCGAGAAACCCGATCGATTCCCCCGGCGTCTTTCCCGGCGCCTGAACCACTGGCAAGATCGACATCTTGAACTCGCGCGCGAACTCAAGATCGCGTTCGTCATGCCCGGGAACGCCCATGATGGCGCCGGTGCCGTAACCCATCAGCACATAATCGGCGATCCAGATCGGAATCTTTTCGTTGTTCGCCGGATTAATGGCGTAGGCGCCGATGAAAACACCGGTTTTTTCTTTGGCAAGATCGGTCCGCTCAAGCTCAGATTTCGACGCGACTGTTTTTCGATATTTTTCCACGTCCAATTGTCGATCTTGCGCAGTGAGTTGATCGACGAGCGAATGTTCCGGAGCGAGCACCATGTAATTCGCCCCGTAGAGCGTGTCGGGGCGCGTCGTGAACACTCGGATTTTCTGTTTGGCCTTGTCGATTTTGAAATCGATTTCAGCGCCTTCGCTTTTCCCAATCCAGTTACGCTGGAGTAATTTTATTGAGTCAGGCCAATCGAGTCCGTCAAGTTCATCGATTAATCGGTCGGCATAGGCAGTGATGCGCAGCATCCATTGCCGCATCGGCCGGCGAACCACGGGAAACCCGCCGACCTCGCTTTTTCCATCAACAACTTCTTCGTTGGCCAGAACCGTGCCCAATTCCGGACACCAATTCACCGGCACCTCCGCCACGTAAGCTAGCCGCACACTGTCAGGATCCTGGCCGCGATAGGATGCGATCGGCTCGGCTTTGTTTGTCTTGGGATTGAACCACGAGTTGTAGATCTGCAAAAAGATCCACTGCGTCCATTTGTAGTAGCGAGGATCGGTCGTGTTGATCTCGCGCAGCCAATCGTAGGAGAAACCGATCGCCTTTAGTTGCGATTTAAATTTGGCAATGTTTTCGCGTGTGGTCAGAGCGGGATGTTGTCCGCTTTTGATCGCATATTGCTCGGCCGGGAGACCGAACGCGTCCCAGCCCATCGGATGCAAAACGCTGAAGCCGCACATCCTTTTGTAACGCGCAACAATGTCGGTCGCGGTATAACCTTCCGGATGTCCAACGTGCAGGCCCGCCCCGCTCGGATATGGAAACATATCAAGGATGTAAAATTTTGGTTTGTCGGGATCGAAACCGTTTTCGCCGGGATTGGGGGCGTGAAAAATTTGCCGCTCGTCCCAGATCGCCTGCCACTTCGACTCAATCTGGTCGAATGGATATGGTTTGCGGCGCTCGTTGCTCATCAGATTATGAATCAGGAAAGCAGGAAAACAGGAAAAGAAAATGGATTTGCTGCTGGCGACACGCAATGCGCATAAGACATGCGAGTTTACCCAGATACTTGGGGATATTTTTCAGGTTAGCGATCTCTCCGACTCGAATGTCCCGCCGGTGCAAGAAACAGGCGATACATTCGAGACGAATGCAGTTCTGAAAGCGGTGGCGGCGTCACGAAACCGACATCTACTCGTCGTGGCGGACGATTCTGGTCTGGAAGTGGATGCGCTAGGCGGCGCGCCGGGCATTTACTCGGCGCGTTATGCCGGCGAGAAGGCGAACGATGAGCAGAACATCGACAAGCTCCTGCGCGAGCTGGCCCCACGAACTGCGTCAGGAAATGAGCGCTCCGCGCGTTTTCGTTGCGTGATCGCGCTGGCACGCGATGGCAGGTTGCTCGGCACATTCGAAGGAGTCGTCGAAGGAACGATTGTCGATCTTCCACGCGGCAAACGCGGATTTGGTTACGATCCGATTTTCCTGCCGAAAGGGTTCGACAAGACTTTTGGCGAATTACCAGCCGAAATTAAGAATCGAATCAGTCATCGGGCAAAAGCAATCGCCGCATTGCGCGAGGCTTTGCCGGATGCCTAGCGCGGGGGCTGCGGCGCCGCCGACCCGGCCGCGGGCGCAGCTCGAATCTGATAGCCAACTTTGGTAATGCCGACCTGACGAACTTTATCCAGCACGCCGATGACGTCGCCGTGCATGGCCATCGGCTCCGCGCTGATCGAAACCTTGATGCCGGGATTACCCTGATGAAGTTGAAAAAGTCGCGGCGTTACCTGGTCGTCTTGAACGTACTGACCGTCGAAATAATAAACCGGGCCGGCCGCGACGCGGATGGAGACAAAATCTTTCACCTGATTCGGCGGAGGCGCACTTTGCGAAGGCAAATTCACCTTAATGCCTTTCATGTGCGTCTGGCTCAAGCTCACCATCATAAAGCTGGCGAGCAAAAAGAACATGATGTCGATCAAAGGAATGATCTCGATGCGAGCGCGTTTTTTCGGAATGGGTGAAGTGACACGCATAATGGGTCAATAGGAGGCGCCGGTCATCGTAAATGTGATCGGGATCTTTACTTTGGGCGCCACTCCCGCTTTAAAGCGCCACCGTCTAAATGCGTTCGTCGCTGAATTATCCAGGATTGGGTTACCGATGCTTTGCGCCATTGTCGCGTCAGTCACGGTACCGCTGGCGTCCACGGAAACGACGCAAACACCACTCCCGGTGATGTGACGGGAACGCGCTTCATATGGGTACTCCGGTCGCGGCGAGTTGATGGCGAGAGCTTTCGCGCTCGAGATTGACATGACACCGCTGGGACGCGCGGCTTGCGGAGCTTTGATAGGCGCCACCTTTGCATTCAGCGGGCGCTTCGGTGGAGGTGTTGTCTCTTCGTGGAATTCCGGTTGTATCTCCGGCATTGGCGGAGGCTCCGGTAACGGAATGTCTTCCGGGGGCGGAGTTGGTTCGTCCGTCGGCGTCTCCAGGGTTGCGATCACCTCAGCCGAAGGAATTTGAGAAAGATCCATTGGCGGCGGCTCGTGCTTGATCGCCGCTACGACGGCAACAGCGTGGATAAGCAAGGCTCCTCCGAGATAAGACCAGAACTGCCATCTCGGGGCCGGTTTGTAGAGGATCGGTTGAGCCATTGTTATCGGGTCTGGGTCGCGGGCAATTCAGCGGCTGAATAACTCTTGATTTCGAACGCAATCTTGTAAAAACCGGCATTGCGAAGCTGATCCAGAAGTCGCGTTACATTGAGGTGCGGAGTATTCGCGTCACCACGAACGAAGACCTTCGCTTCTGGATTCTCCATGTGCACTTGCTTCAGCTTGGCCTGCATGTCGTCGGCACTGAGCTCTTGTTTGTCGAAATACCACCGCCCGCCTTCATCGACCGAGACGCTGATGTAATCGCGTTTGGATTGCGTTTCGCCGGATGCCCCTTTGGGCAAATTCACTTTCATGCCTTTCATGTGCACCTGGCTCAAGCTCACCATCATGAAACTGGCGAGCAGAAAGAACATGATGTCGATCAACGGAATGATCTCGATACGCGCCTTCTTGTGCGGAATGGGTGAAGCAACTCTCATCGGTTTGCTTTCGCGATTGCCTTTGAATTCATAATCCGCTGCGCGACGGGGATTCTTATCTTGTCGGGGTCATTTCCACTTCGCGTTTAGCCTTTGCGTTCGCCTCGAGCATCACCTCCAGATTCGTCGCTGCCGTCTGCAGTTCGAACTCTAGGTTAGACACTCGAGAAGTGAAAAAGTTAAAGGGAATTAGCGCGAAGATAGCGATGCCGAGACCGCAGGCCGTGGCGATGAGGGCTTCTGCGATACCGCCGGTGACCGCTTGCACGGCAAGTTCTTCGTTCCCCAAAAAGCTAAACGAACGAATCAAACCGGTGATCGTGCCTAAGAGGCCGAGCAACGGGGCCAATGTGACCAACGTGTCCATCACGACGAGGAATCGCCCGGCGCGCTTGATTTCGATACCGGCAGCCACTTGCAACGCCCCTTGCAGCGAAGCGTGCTGGTGGTTGAGACCGTTCCAAATCATGCGCAGCACAGGGTCACGCGAATCGCGCGAGAGTCGGGAAGCTTCCGCCACATCACCAACTTCGACGGCAGTGAAAACCTTCTCGATTTTTTTCGGATCGCGACGGAACCAGCGGCCAAGCCACCAGAAAATTCGCTCCAGCACGACCGTCACGCCGATCACTGAGACGATGAGGATCGGCCACATAATCGGACCGCCCTTACGGAAATTATCGATGAGAAAGTTTCCGCTGGCCGCCGTCGTTGGGGCGGCAGCACCGGTAGTCGCGGGAGATGCGGCCGGCGATGGACTGAGGCTTCCGCTTAAGGTTGCCGTCACGCTTGCTCCCGGCGCCGCCGGGGAAATTCCCGGAGCAGCCGGAGATGTTCCTACTGCAGGAGCGGGCGACATGCCTGCGGGAGGCGGAGGGATTGGAGCGCCTGGACTCGCGGGTGCAAGTCCGTTCGCAGGAGCACCTGGACTCGGCGCTATCGCCGGTGCGTTCGGCGGCGGTGGCGGCGGCGGTTGTGCCGGCCGATTCTGAGCGAACGCCGTCAATGCGATCAAACTGAGGCAGAGAGTAAGTAATGTTTTCATATATGCGGCCAATCTTGAGCTACCAGCTCGTTGCTGTGACCTACCTTTATCCCAAAGGAATTTATGGTGAGTCCAGCCAAAACTTTTCACCTTTTTTTTCAAACGCTTCATTTGTCGAAGGTTGCTTATATGTTTCGAAGCATCCCAGCCGATGGGATGTAGGCGAAGTCATCAAATCGGCACGCATTATTCAAAACGCCAATTTAGAGTGTAAACCGCCCTCAGAGAGCGTTCCTAACCGCGCTTCGCAGGGCCGGCCAATCACCAATTCGCGCTTCGAGCTGATCACCGGAACGGATCGGCCCCACCCCGGAAGGTGTTCCGGTCAAAATGACGTCACCCGGCAGGAGAGAGAGGGATTGGCTGCTAAACGAAACGATGTCCGCGACCGCATAAATCATCTGGCTGGTGCGCGCAGATTGGCGTATTTCTCCATTCTGCCGCAGCTCTAGCGAAAGATCGCCAACCTCGACATCGGCATGCACGAACGGCCCGATCGGGGTGTAAGTATCGAACGATTTGCAGCGGCTGAATTGTTTCTCGACCTTCTGCAGATCGCGATCGCTGATGTCCAGACCGGTGGTGTAACCAAAAACAAAATTGAGCGCCTGTTCGACGGCCACATTTTTCGCCTCTTTACCAATGACAATGGCCAGCTCCACCTCGAAATCGGTTTGGTGTTCGGGAAATGCGATCTCAATGGTTCCATTGTGCGGAAGAAGGGAAGTCGGCGCCTTGAACCAAATGAGTGGAGTACCGAGCGGCGTCCGCTTCATTTCCGCGATGTGATCGGCGTAGTTCAGCCCGACCGCGATCAGTTTTGATGGTGCGACCGCAAGATCGACATCTACTAATGAGAGCCTGGTCGTTTCGCCGGTAGGCTCGATGTCGATCCAGTATGGATTCTCTAAAATGTGAACTTCATCTCCGATGACCTCACCGTAGAAAAATTCTTCGCCCGCTCGAAATCCGCCGAATGTCCGCATCCGACATTATTTCGGCACGATCCCGACAAAATCACGCACTGATTTTTGCTCAGAGATGGAAAAAGCGCTGCCGTCTTTGCGCTTGAACCAGAAAGCACTCGACGATCCTCCATCGAAATTCAACGCGCGTTGGATTTTGAAGTCACCTATGCCGCTGGCAAGGATGCCGGATAGATCGGCGAGTGAAACTTCGGAACAGAATCCAATGGCGGCACGATCGCCACGCTCAACTGCGGCAAAGGTGCGCCGCGCTCCGCGGGTCGATTCCAACCCGCGAACAGGTTTTGCAAGATCGACAACCATCGGTCCGCAACCGATAGCGGCGTCAAATTTTTGCTGCCGCGGAAATTCATTGAATCTCCAAATTTGAACCTTGCCTCCGGCGCTGCTGAGGACGCCGCTCAGCAAACGCGCGCGTTGTAAGGGCGAAACAATTGTTCCATCGACAATCAACAGCCCGATTGGCTGGTAATCGGGATCGAAGTAACCGCCGTTCACGCCGGCCAGATATTTTCCTGCCCGCATCACTTCGGCTAGATCCAGACGCGGCCCGTCGGATTGATCGACAACGCGAAGCCGCACCGCCTTTGTCGAGAAAACAGCCAGCTCGAGCGACGCGCGTTCGCCGCTCGTGGAATCTTCAACGACAACATATCGATGTTCGAGCCCTTTCGCGGACGACAGTTCACTTTGGGTCGAAATTAACTTCCATTCTCCCCGGGCCGCGCTGGCGGCGAGAATGACAGCTAGGGCCGCGCTAAGTTTTCGCACTGTAATTGTCGATCAAAGCTTGAAAGCGTGGATCCTTACGAATCGGATCCCAGGCCAATTGCAGCTTGAGGAGCTGCGTTGTAATTGCGCTTGGTCGCTTGAACAGACCATCGAGGATTTCGATCGCGCGCGTGGCGTCGCCAGTGATGGCATAAACTTCGGCCAGGCTTTGCGTGATCTGCGGCCCCTCGAAGGCGTCCACACTTTCGGGCAACAATTGCTGGGCGCGCTGCGCTTCGGCGATGGCCGCGTCTTTTTCGCCGAGCAACGCCATGATCTGCGCCAGCTGCATTCGGCGCGGAGCACTGTCGGGCGCTTGCACAACAGTTTTCTGCGCGATTTCTTTCGCCTTTAGCAACGAGCGGCGCGCGCCGTCTTCGTCGTGCAGATAACGCCGCGCCCATCCGAGAAATCCGTATTTTTGACAAACCAATTCCGGTTTACCTGCGATAGCGTTGTCCTCGATCTTCTCCGCAATCGGAATGGCTTCTTGAAACTTTCGCTGCAACATCAGGACGCTGAGCTGCGCGACTTCCATGTAGGACACATTGAAATCCGTATTGCTAAAACCGGCGGGTGAAGCCGACGCCATCGCTGCGGCCGATGTAGCGGGGTCCGGGCCGAATGTTGCCACGGCGCGCTCGTAGACGCTGAAGTCGCCATGCTGCTCAATGGCGAATTGGATTTTCAATCCCAAAAGCTCGAACGATCTCGGCGCAAGCTGCAACGCCTTGTCGATAGTGCGCTCGGTCGCGGCCACGTCGCGGAGCATTTGGTAATTGAAGGAGAGATTTTGCAGCGGCCAGGTCGCTTTTGGATCGAGCTCGGCCGCCTTCTTGAGATTCGCGGTCGATTCCTCCCATTTGCCCTGGCGGCGCTGGATTGCGCCGATAGCGAGATACACTTCGCTCTCGTTAGGCAAACCGCGTTGCGCGACACCTAATTCGTTCAGGGCCGCTTCGTAATTGCGGTCGCCATAATAATAAGCAAACCCGCGCGCGACATGCGCTTCGGGCAAACTCGGCTCCAATTGCAGCGCACGTTCGGCAAGATCGACAGCTTTCTGCTTGCGCGCCGCAGTCGGATCGAAATTCTTATAAATCCAGCTCTCCAATTGCGAAAAACGCGCGAGCGCGAGGGCAAATTTCGGATCGAGCGCAATGGCGCGCTCGTACATTTGCTCGCCTTGTTGCAACCGGGGATAATCTTCCAGCCCGACATTCAGATTGTGCGCCTGCACAAAAGCGAGGTAAGCCTCTCCATTCTCGGTCGGCTTCCGCGCGATTTGCTCTTTCTCGCTCGGTGAAAGTTTTGCCTGTAGCGCGTTCGCGATTTCATGAGCCAGATCGGTTTGAATCGCGAAGACATCGGTAAGGTCGCGATCGTAATTGTTTGCCCACAAATGTTCGTCGTTGGCCGTGTTGATTAGCTGGACGTTGACCCGCACTCGGTTGCCTTCGCGACGAACGCTGCCTTCAAGAACGGTGGAAACGCCCAGCGCCTTTCCAATTTCACGGACAGTCGCCGGCTTCGTGCGATACAACATGACCGAGGTGCGCGAAATCACCTTCAGATCGCCGATTTTGGAAAGGTTGGTCAGGATGTCGTCCTGGATGCCATCGGCGAAGAAGGCATTTTCTTTTTCCTGGCTCAGATTTTCAAAAGGCAGAACGGCGATCGACTTGTCCACCTTATGGGCGACCGCGCGCGGCAGCAGAAAGAATCCGGCTGCGGCGGAGACCACCACACCGGTCGCGATCAGCATGATGAGATTGCGGCGCCGATGTTTTCCGGTCGGAGTCTCCGGCGTGGCCTGGATTCCTTCCGGTGTGACGTCATAAGCCCAAGCCACGATCAACGAGAGTGGAAATCCAACCAGCAGGAGCACAATCACCAGTCGCAATGTCCAGCTGGGCAAGTCCCAAGCCGGAAAGGATGCGGAAGCGATCTGGATTATAAAACCCGCCGCCACAACGTAGGCGACGGCAACGCGATACACTTTTCGCCGCTGCACCTCCTCAAAAAAGCCACTCATAACAACAGACTTGGGATTATCTCGGACTATAGCCCAACGGCAAAGTTTAGACAGGCCGGCGCGGCCTGCCGTTCACTTAACGCCAGTCGCAAACACGGTTTGGAAA
>JALYUC010000127.1 GCA_030853965.1 Verrucomicrobiota bacterium
TGTGAGACCGTCGGGTAAGACCCATTTCTGCGCCGAACTCGGCGGAAAATTGATCACCGCCGAATCATCGGCGGCGACGGCTTTCAAATTCGCGGTATTAAGCATGAGCGCGGCAAAAAGCGCCAGACGCGGCACCACTTTCCTCATAAAGGCTTCGGCGCTGGCAAAGCGGGGGGCAATTTTACCGGCACCGGCTTGGCAGGCGCGAATGGCTTTACGAATGCGTCCTGGAAATCATAAACGTCTTTAAAGTCCTCCAGCGAATCCTCCTCTGTCTTTCCAAAAATTCCCGCATCGATCAAATTGAAGACCATGTGGCCGATATCTTCGGATGCGCGAATCCCCCAATACGAAAAAACCGTCACCACCATCGGGCCGAATTCTTTCAGCGCGTAATTTCGCACGCCATCGAGCAGCTCCGGCCCAGCCACGTGGCGCACGGTTGTGCCTTTGACTTTCTTTTGTTGCTTCGTCGTAAAATCGAGGGCGTCGCGCAGAAAGACGTAAGCGTCGCGCGCATACCGCGCGTCACTGGCGACAATCGAATCGAGGGCTTCGGCAAATCCAATTTTTTGCATGAACTAAATACGCATCAGCGCGCGCCTATGATAAGCAGCAACATTCGCGCGAGCAACTGTTGTAGCCGCCCCGCTCTGTCGGGGCGTTTTCACGGCGACAGAGCGCCGTGACTACAAAAAAATCGACAATTACTCGCTCGAGAATCGCGCCAATGAGACAGAAAACCGCGCCGACCGATCTCAGAATGCTTTTGTCGATATGAGCCGACCGCGTTTCGAATCCGAGCCACAATCGTATACTGAGCGGACGGCCGTGAACCCACGCGGCGTCGCATTAAGCCGAATATCGATCTGTTCCTCGCTCCCGTGATCGCCACAGGTGATTTCGGTTACGGTCACCGGCCCGGAGGAATAAAGCAGGCGTTCCCAATCAGCAGGATGATCGAGCACGAGCGGCTTTTTAGGATGGGCGACAGTTCCAAAGACGTGAAGAGTGGGATTGCTGCGCGACATGCCGATGAGCACTGTTTGTTGGTGCCCACATGGAGCGGCCCCAATCTGGAAAGGAAACTCGGACGCTCGACCGTCGTGATCGTAGTCCGCGATATTCATGACCTTTATGGGTGGACGTGAACGCACGCGTTCGGGCAACGCCGGCGATTCGGGTGAGTCGTAATCGGCTTCGAATACTGGCCATCGGCGAAGAACAGCTACATCAGGAGCGTCTGCAGGATGTTCCGTTTCTCGAAATAATGGCGCTAACGAAAGTCGTTCGTCAGGGTGTTCGGCTCTCATCCGCACAAGGTCGAGTTTGCCGTACTCTCCAAATGCGAACCCACTGCATGGACAGCAGTGCCAGCATTCGTCTTCGGGCGAGCACACCGGTTGCGGTTGAGTGACCCATTCAAGTCGCCAATGTTCGGCGTTTGAGTCGATGACGACTACCTGTTCTTCTCTCACAGACGCTTCGGCTGGCTTGATGTTTGGGAGAGGCGCAGAAACCGCACAGAAAAAGTTAGAGTTATTACTGATAACGAGGCACAAACACGCTCCGATTGCCCAAACAAAACGGATGCGCGATCGAGGAAGCATCGGAAAGCCGTTATGTGAAATTCTTTTCATCTGCAGATCGGCGATTATTTGTCCGACCAAATGGCGAACTCGCCGCCGCCCGGTTCGCGAAAGTGAAAACGATGACCGCCCGGAAACTCAAAAATATCACGCGTGATTTCGCCACCGAGTTTTTTTACGTCGCTCACCATTTTGGCAAGGTCCTGGTAATAAAAGACAATCAGCGGACTGCCGCTCTCCACGCCGGCAGTTTTATCGGAGGTAAAAAATCCACCAGTCGTTCGTCCATCATCGAATGCTGCGTAATCAGGTCCGTAATCTTGAAATGTCCAGCCCAACAGCGCGGCGAAGAAGCGTTTCGTTTCCACGAGATTGCGTGAGGGCATCTCGATGTAATCGACCGTGTTTGGAAGCGACTCGTGCATTGACCAATTAGTACTGTTCTTCGAGTGCGTCGAGATAAACCGAAAGCGGATCGCGCCGGCGCGGCTCCTGCTCGCCGGTCTTGGCCGCTGTTCTCAAATAATCAACGAATACTCCGCTTTTCGTTTTTAGTTGTGTGGCTTCGAACCAGTTCAGATAATCGTCAACCTCATTCATGCGAGCGGCTAGTTTAGTGCGTGTCGATTTGAGGCGGGCGAGACGTTCGGCCAATCCATTTCGCTTGCCGGTCGCGATCCGTTGCGCGATTTCCTGATATTCTGCCACGGTAGGCCGCAGCACCGGATTGGCAGATGCGGATAGCAGCATTAGATTTTTATTTACTCGAAATAACGCCGCGGTATGCGCCGGCGAATTTTTAGCCGTCAAAAAATCTTCCAGTCGCAGAGTTTTGCCTGAATGTAGTTCCGGATCCTTTATCGCCAGTATTTCATCGAGGCGTCGCTGGGTTTCGGCAAAGGTAAGCAACTGGTATTTCTGCGCCCCGCTCAATTTGGTTACGGCTTTTTGCCAAAGTCTTTCAACATCGCTTCCCCGCAGTAAGGGAAACTGCGCTTTCAAATCCGCGAACGGATCGTTCGACGCCCGAGAAAGATTGTCGATGTAGCGGGTGAGTTGCGCATGGCCGTGTGTTCCATCGACGAGCAACTGTAGCAGCGCGAACGAGTAGGCCCGATATATTAATCGTGCCGGCGAATCGAGTAGCTCCGGTTTTTGACGGAGAAACTCCTCCAAGCCCATCACCTTGTTTGCCGCAACCAGTGGCCCGACGGCTGCCGTAAATTGCGCACGATCGTGACCCGATTCCGCGGCGAGCAAACTATCCAAGAGCCAATCGGGTGGTTGCACGTAAACAGTGTTTGGGACGAGGTCTGATTGATTGCGGTAAATGATTTCTAGCAAAATCGCGCGCAGCAAATCGCGCCGCAGATCCGGCACGTTCACGTCCGCGGCCACCACGAAATCGAGCTGAAGCTTTAAGCCCGAGCCAGTTTGGCTAAAACGCAGCGCCGCGCTCGGAACCTCCGGAAGATTGGCCTGCGGAAACTGAAGATTAATCACGATCGGCGTCTTCCAATTGTCACGCTGCTGCAGCAGGGCGAGTAAATTTGCCTTCGTTTGCTCCGCCGAACTTGAAATCGCTCCGCGCAACGCGGTGTTGGTTCCGTAGATAATAAATTGCTGCGATGGGCTTAGGCTGCGCTCGAGCGGTGAGGAAAAAATCGTTCCCCGCGCGAGAGCGATCAAAACTGCGACGACGATTTGCGTGCGAGCAAACAACTTCATGAAGCTCAACCCAATGCCACTTTTACCCATCTCGCGGTGCGGACGGCGAGCACGAAACGCTTAAGACTTATTTACTACAGAGTCGCTCACCGAAACTTTGCGATCTTTGCGGGGTGTAATCCAGAAGAAATCCTGGAGCGATTGTCGATCTTTCGGTTGGTGGACCAGCGGGCCTAACGGGGAGAGGGCGAGCCCGCTGGTCCTTACTGCGCCGTGGCTATGGTAAGCAGCGCGTTCTTATCGTGAAATTCGACGCTGCTAAACTTCGAGACCATTTTGACGTCGCGGTCGAGAGCCGACCAAACGTCGGCAAACATCACATCTGCGAATTCCATTATTTTCGGATGCAACTGCAGGCGGCCAATACTGCCGCCCTGGTCCTTCGCGACGATCTTGCCGTCTGCCAAGGAGACTGAATATGCACAACCGCTAAAGAGCGAAAAACCGAAAAAAGATCTTTCGGTCGTCACTGTACATGCGCCCTCGCGAAACGCGACGAGCCCGCGTTTAAATTCAAGCAGTGGCTTGTTAAGGGTTGATTGTTTCGGTTTCAGCGCAGAAGCGAGATAAGCATTAACCTGCTCTTCCGTGAATTGGAGTTGCGCAGGCTGGCGGCGAGCTACCGCATTTTCCATGTCGATCCGAACTTGAGAAGCAAGCACCAGCGTTTTCGTGGGCTCCGGAACATCCGGCGGCAAAATCATTTGGATCACGATTGCGAGGGCGACGGCGCCCAGGATCAATTTGCTAGTCTTGAAAAACAGGAAGCGAATCCTGGCCCGCTGTGGGTCAAACATTTTTTTAACGCGCTGGCGCGTGTCTTTGACCGGCTCTTTATGCACGGTGACGGCAGAGCGATCCAGCTTCGCGCCGCAGCTATGGCAGTAGACGCGTTCCGGTTCATTTTCATGTCGGCACTCGGGGCAGACCAATTTCGTCATGCTCGTAGTCATGCGGCTGATTGTTTCTTCGGCTTGGGCTCGGCGCTGCTCGGCGCCGTGGTTTTTGCAGGCTTTTCACCAGCTTCTTTTGTGCCGGAAGATTTCTCTCCATCGCTGGTTTTAGCCGGTGCGTCTTTCTTCGCCGCTTCCTGATAGGAAGGACTGCGATAATCCGTCACGTAAAAACCCGTGCCTTTAAAGATGACGCCTGCGCCGGTCCCGAACAGACGTTTCACTTTGCCGTGTCCCCATTTCGGCAAACGGCACAGCTCTTTCGGGCATTCTCGAAAAGTCGCGTCGCGCATCGATTGAAACGCTTCGAAATTCTGCCCGCACTTCGTGCAGGAATATTCGTAAGTGGGCATGAACCAGTGGTCAGCGAAAGATGGTCGGAAGTTGCATTAAACCAAGCACAATTCAAGCCGCCTGCCTCCTGCCGCGGATTGTGTTCTTTTCGCGGCGACGTGCTTACCCATCGCTTCCGTTCCTTGACTTTGCACGGGTCGGCGGTAGAAGGTTCGTCCGAAAAAAATTATGTTCCGCTCCTTTTTTCGCAATTCCTCTTCGGCAGTCATTGTGCTCGCGGCTCTGTTTCTATCCGCGTGCGAAGACACTGCGCCGATAGTCCCATATCTTGGCGGCACTTACGGGGCAGCTCCGACCACCGGCGGCCCTCCTCAAGATACGATTTCGTATTGGGACGGCGACAACATCGGTGGCAAACCTTCAGTCAAAATCAGTCTCGGCGAACAGCGCGCCTATTTTTACAAAAGCGGAATGCTTGTCGGAATTTCTCAACTTTCTACCGGCCGTGAAGGTCTGAACACTCCGATCGGTCAGTTCTCGATCGTTCAAAAAGACATCAAACACGTCTCAAGCCTCTACGGCGACTATGTCGACGACGCCGGCAATGTCGTTATGCCCAACGTAGATGTGCAAAAGGATAAAAAACCGCCCGGCACCCATTTCAAAGGCGCGCCGATGCCGTACTTCATGCGCATCGTCAGTGGCGTGGGTATGCACGCCGGTTATCTGCCAGGATATCCCGCTTCGCACGGTTGTATTCGCATGCCCGAATTTATGGCTGAAAATTTCTTTAAATCCGTTTCCACCGGCACTCCGGTTACAATCACGCGCTAATTTACCTGCGCGCGCTGATCGTTTCGCGCGACTCTTTTGAAGTTCAGCCGGTTTCGGCGAACATTCGCCGTGGACAAATCTGGCGATCTGGTCGCACTCGTGGCGGAATCTCCGCCCATCGCCGGCAAGCTAGCTAAGATCGACAACGGATCGTGGCCGGTCGCGTTTTCGCACGTTATTGATTCGGCCCAACCATTTCTTGTCGCTACGATCGCGCGCAAGATCGATAAGACGTTTTGGGTGCTCTGCGGCAGCGTCCGCACCCAGGAGTTACTTTACGAAAGCTTGGTGAACTGGCTGCCGACCGCGCGATTCTTGCCGGAAGCGGAATTCGCCGCCGTCGAAAATATTTTACCCGACCCGGAAATTGCGGCCGAGCGCCTGGCTCTGCTTTCGTCAATCGAAGGCGATACCGCGCAGGTCATTGTGGCGACACGCGCGAGTCTTGATCAACCCGCGCCGAAACCGGATGTACTTCAGTCTGCGTCAATGTCCCTCCGTCGCGGACTTGCTACGCCCAGGGAGCAATTGCTGGAAAAACTCAGTGCGGCTGGCTACGAGCGCACTGCGCAGGTTACGACTCGGGGACAATTCGCAGTGCGCGGTGGGATTCTCGATCTTTACTC
>JALYUC010000167.1 GCA_030853965.1 Verrucomicrobiota bacterium
CGCTCTTGCGAGTTCACGCCACTGAGAAAATCGATCGGTCGCGCGACAATGTGTTTGCTGGCGAGATCGAACGTGCGCGGCCCGATAAGAATGCGCGAACCATAAAAACGGTTTGCGACACAAAAGCGCCGGGCCAGCTCGACCGGTTCCCCAGTAGTCAAGAGTCCGGGATGCGCTCCATTTTTGAGCGGCGCCACGATCATCGTCCCCGAACTGACCCCCATGTGTATGTCGCATTTTCCGAATAAATCGCCGTTTTTCCGTTGCTGGGTCTTACGAAATGCATCGACTAAACCAAGCGTAACGCGAACGGCTTTATCGGCGTGCTCGCCCCCGGCGTCGGGGAAGCCGAAAATCGCGACCACGCCTTCGCCGTCCGCCGCCTGGATATAACCGTCCGCATCCAGGAACAAGTCCGTTGTGCGACGAATAAAGTTCTCGGTCGCCTCGGCGAAAATGCCGGGGGCAGACTCCTCAGCGAGGTCATATTTGTTGGCGATATCGCAAACGACCACCGTCGCCTCACATGCCCTGGGCTCGGTGTCGAGCGGGATCTCGCCGTCGATCACGCGAAGCACTTGTTTCCTCGACAAATGATCGGCGAAGAAAGTTTTGGCCAGATGCGAACGGGTCCGAGTGGAGAGCAAAACCCAGCTTTCCGCGACGAGGAATGCAAGCGCGACGGCGCCCAATGATGGCAAAGGTTGAAAGGACCTATGATAGAGCGCGCAAACCCACGCCACGCCGGCCAACTCGACCAACAAAACTAAAACCAACCACGCTATCCGGCTGCGGCGCGGGGTCGTCAAAGTCATCCAGGTAACACCGAGCGCGAGCAGCAGAACAAGAATACATTGCCCTCTAATGCCGACCACCCCGGGGTAAGTGCCGTGACGTGAAATAAGCCGGACCAAGCCAAGCTCAAAGCGCGCCAGCACGCCGATCGCATGCAATGCGATAATGATGCAAGCGACAATGAAGCCAATGGCAAGCGTCAAAATAAGAGACCGTTTCATCGACGATTACGCTTTTTGGCCTGAGGCCTCCGGAGCTTCCTTTGCCACAGCAGCCTCCCCTGCGGCGGCTGGATAATAGGATTGCACGACTAGCTCGCTCAAGAATTTGTCCGGCGCATCGATAGCTGCGGCATTGAGCTGAAATTTCTGCTGGCCGGTGTTCTTATGAATCAAACTTAATCCGAATTGATAATCTTTGAAGAGATGTGCACAAAGATCCGCCATCGTCATTCGCTCGGTTTGGGCGCGCTCGGCCAGTCGGCGCAGCGCGGAATCGTCAAAAGTAATTTCCAATCCATGCTCACGGCGGAACTTATCGGCAAATTGGAGGGCATTCATTTCCAGGGTCTGCGCTTCATTCTTTTGCCCCTCTGCCATCAAACGATCGAGCACACGCTTCGGTTCGCGCACCAGCTCGGCGTTGACGCGCAGCTGACTTAAACCCGAGCCGGCCAGATAATATTTGTAATCGCGGAATAACTTCTCGAAGACAGTTAACAAACCACGGGCCCCCGTTTTCTCCTTCGCGGCGGCGTCGGAAATGAGATGAAGCGCCTCGTCATCGAAACTGATCTCGATTCCATAGGCGCAGAAGGCGCGCTCATACTGTCGAAGCAGACTACCCTCGGAAAACTTCATGATCTTATAGAGATCATCAGCGTCTAATTCTTCGCAGACCACGCGCACGGGCAAGCGACCGATGAACTCCGGCTCGAAACCGTACTCGATGAAATCCTGCGTGGTGACGTGTTGGAACAACTCGTTGTCCATCACCTGCACCGGCTCGGCACTGAATCCGATCTGACCATGTTGCACGCGCCGCGACACCTGCTGCTTCAACCGCTCGAACGCGCCGCTTACGACAAATAAAATGTGACGCGTGTTGATCGTCTCTCGCTTTGCTTTGCCGCGTTTTTGGAACTCGAACGCCGCCTGCAATTGCCCCTGCAAATCGTTCATGCTCCGCACTGGCACCTCGGTTTCTTCCATTAACTTGAGTAATGTCGTTTGCACGCCGCGCCCGCTCACGTCGCGACCGACCATGTTCGAGCTCGACGCGATCTTATCGATTTCGTCGATATAAATAATTCCGAACTGCGCAAGATCGACATCTCCATCTGCTTTGTGGACCAGCTCGCGCACAAGGTCCTCCACGTCGCCCCCAACGTAACCGGTTTCGCTGAACTTGGTCGCGTCTGCTTTGACAAACGGAACCTTAATAAGCTCCGCGATGTGCTTGATCAGATAAGTCTTTCCCACACCGGTGGGGCCGACCAAAATAACATTCTGCTTGGCGTACTCAGTCTCTTCCGCGCGCGCCGCGTCTTCCTTTTCCAAGCGGTGCAGATATTTGGCGTGGTTGTAATGGTCGCACACCGCGATCGCGAGCACCTTCTTGGCTTCATCCTGCTTGATTACGAACCGGTCGAGATGCGCCTTGATGTCGCGCGGAAGAAAACTGAAAACGAAATCTTCCTTGTCGATCTTGACCGGCTTTTCTTCACCGGTGGAGTCGGCCTGTTCTGGCGCCGTGAACGTGGCAAAAGAAACGCGGTCGCCGAAGTTCGATTTCATGAACTCCGCGATCTTCGTCTTCAATTCTTCCGGTGAGGGAAAAGGCGGTGGGTTTTGCTCCATTGTTCTCGCACCAAAAGGTCGCGCGAAAATCTATTATCGCAAAGAGTAGTGTAAATCTGACTCTCCAGGGCGAAATTCGTTCATGATAAATAGGACCTGGCAAACGGCTCGGCCCGTGCGAAATAACCGGCGCCGCCGTTATCGCTCTGCGGCGACGCTACTTCCCGCATTATTCGCAAAGATGGCGTCAAGATCGCCCAGCACTTTGCCGGGCCCAAGATATTTCGATCCGGCGTAGCTGCTCGATATCATTTTGCCCGTGGCATCGACAAGGACGAGACCCGGGATCCCTTCGCCGGCATTTTTCTTTAGCACCTCTTTAGCCTGGAGCTTTTGATAATCAATCGCCGGCCAAGGCATGCCGGCCTCGCGCATGTAAGCCTCCATGGCGGATGCTGATTTATCGAGGCTGAAATAAATGATCTCGAACTCCGGGTGTTGCGGCGCGACGCGATTGTAATATTCCACCAGTTGTGGCGTGAACTTGCGGCACGGCGCGCACCAGTGCGCCGAGAAATAAAACGCGATTAGTTTCTTATGTGCGAAGGCATCGTCGTCTGATGGAACGACACTGCCGTTGCGCGAACGGACGAGATCGCCTTTCAAGAATTTGTAAATGGCGTCAGAGTTTGCGCTCTGTGACTC
>JALYUC010000180.1 GCA_030853965.1 Verrucomicrobiota bacterium
GTTGTTAATCAATCTTGTGCAAAACGCGGTCGATGCCTCGCTTGAAACCGGCGGAACGGTTGCGATCGGCTGGCGGGAAGCGGGTGATTGCGTGGAAGTTTTTGTCCGCGACGAAGGGCAGGGAATCATGAACCCGACGAATTTGTTCGTGCCATTTTTTACGACCAAGCCCGGCGGTTCTGGAATCGGTCTCACCCTCAGCCGGCAGATAGCAGAAGCGCACGGCGGCTCACTTACGTTGTCGAACCGGCGCGATCGCGCGGGCGCGGAGGCCGTGTTGCGATTGCCGCGTTAGTCGTGGCACGGGCATCTTGCCCGTGATCTTTCTGCACATCGGCAAGATGCCGATGCCACTTTTTCCCCTGTCCCAAAAGCGGGACGTGATTGTCCCACAAGCGGAGCGATTCGAGCACGCGGCTTTTTAGATCGACAACTCTAAGTCGCTGATCAACTGCGAGATGTGGCTTTGTTTTTGCGCGTGGCACGCGCATTGCAATAGGTGCCGGCAACCAGAAAAACATTTGAATCCGACGAGCATGCGGAGCGCATCTCAAAGGAAAGAAAAAAGAGGATTTTATGAAGCCAACGTTTACGACCAATCGCAATAGCAAAAGATTTCCAATCACTGATTCCAACTACCACCCGCTCGCGCTCGATGGATTTAGCGGCAGCTGCGCGAAAATGTCGCCGCCATCGTTTCGCAGTATCAGCCGCGATTATTTTGAGACTGAGGAACCAAAGAGCTTTCTCGGAGAGGCGGCGATCTTCGGCACGATGTTGGTGACGGTGGTGGTGCCATTGGTGAGCGGAATTTCCGCAATTATCCAACTCTGCCGCGTTCTCGGCACGCTGTAATTCAACTCATGACTCCCCAACCCCAAGAACAAGATTCAACCATCGTGCGACCAGCTGGATTTACGCCTAGCCTCTCTTCCATGGATGTTCCGCGCGAAGGCGTGGCCGCGAAAAAGAAAAAGCGCCGCATCATTATTATTGGGGGAACAGTGGTTGCCGTTTTGTTGGCGACGTTTGCTTTGTCGCGTCTCAAACCGGCCGTGCCGAGCGTCGACCGATCAACCGTATGGATCGATACGGTGAAACGCGGACCGATGGTGCGACAAGTGCGCGGACTGGGTACGCTCGTGCCGGAAGAGATACGCTGGATCCCTGCGAACACCGAGGGTCGCGTTGAAAAAATAATTGTCTGGCCGGGAACGCAGGTGGAAGCCGACACCGTGATTTTGGAAATGACCAGCCCGGAGCTCGAGCAGAGCGCGCACGACGCCGAACTTCAGGCAAAAGGGGCCGAGGCCGAACTGACGAGTTTGCGCGCGACTTTGCAACGCGAATTGCTCGACCAGGAATCGACGACCGCGCGTGTTCACTCAGAATACGAGCAGGCAAAGATGGAACGGCAAACGAACGACCAGCTCGCCAAGAACGGTCTGGTGGCCGAACTGGTTTACAAGACGTCGAAAGTAAAAGAAGCGGAACTCGCGAATCGCGACGAGATCGAGAAGAAGCGATTGGCGTTTTCGCACGATTCGATTGAACCGCAGCTCGCTTCCAAACAAGCGGCGGTCGATCAGGCAAACCAACTGGCCAAGTTGAAATTGGATCAGGTGGAAGCGTTGCACGTGAAAGCCGGTATGGCGGGTGTGTTGCAGCAATTGCCGGTGCAAATCGGACAGCGGGTGAAGATCGGTGACAATCTCGCGCGGGTGGCTGATCCCACGAAACTCAAAGCGGAAGTGAAAATCGCCGAGACCCAGGCGAAAGATATTCAGATTAAGCAACAAGCCGTCATCGATACGCGTAACGGCGTGGTGAAGGGCCACGTCACTCGCGTCGATCCCGCAGTCGAACAGGGGACGGTGAAAGTTGATGTCGCTTTTGATGAAGCGTTGCCCAAAGGTGCGCGTCCGGATTTGAGTGTCGATGGAACGATCGAACTCGAGCGTTTGGACAATGTTGTCTATGTCGGACGTCCGGCGTTTGGCCAGGAAAACAACACTGTTGGAATTTTTAAACTGGTCACTGGCAGCAACGACGCTCTTCGCACGCCAGTGAAGCTGGGCAAGAGCTCAGTGAATACGATCGAGATTTTGAACGGTCTCCAACCCGGCGACCAAGTCATCCTTTCCGACACGAGCGCGTGGGACGCGCACGAGCGGATTCGCCTTAACTAACCCAACCCGCATCAAAGATATGGTCTCAACTCAAACTACTACTGCAAATCAAGTCTCCTCCAACGGATCAACTCCTCTTATTCGGCTTAACGGCGTAACGAAAGTTTTCCTCACCGACGAAGTGGAAACGCATGCCCTTTCTGGAATTCATCTCGATATCCGGATGGGCGAATATCTTTCGATCGCCGGTCCTTCTGGCTGCGGGAAGTCGACGTTATTGTCGATCTTGGGTCTGCTCGACACACCGTCGGGCGGCAGTTACGCGCTCAAAGGCACCGAAGTCGCGAACCTTTCCTTTCCGGATCGTGCGCGCATTCGCAATCGGGAGATCGGATTTATTTTTCAGAGCTTCAACCTGATCGGCGACCTGACTGTTTATGAAAACGTCGAGTTGCCGCTGACCTATCGCGGAATGAATTCGGGCGATCGCAAAGGTTTCGTTACCGAAGCACTCGAGCGCGTGGGGATGGGACATCGGGCGAAACATCTGCCGAGCCAGCTCTCCGGCGGTCAGCAACAACGCGTGGCTGTGGCGCGCGCGCTTGCCGGCAAGCCGGCCATTTTGCTGGCGGACGAGCCGACCGGTAACCTCGATTCGCGTAACGGCGAAGCGGTCATGGATTTGCTCAAGGAACTGCACGCCGGTGGCGCAACCATTTGCATGGTCACGCACGACGCGCGTTTCGCGCAGCACGCCGATCGCACCGTGCATTTGTTCGACGGTCGCGTCATCGAAGACAATCGGATCGCCGCCTAGCGAACTGAGTTCCGCAGCTTATGCTGGGACAATTTAGATTCGCGGCGAGAATGCTGGTGAAATCACCGGCATT
This sequence comes from Verrucomicrobiota bacterium, assembly GCA_030853965.1. GTDB lineage: Bacteria > Verrucomicrobiota > Verrucomicrobiia > Chthoniobacterales > UBA10450 > JALYUC01. The sequence continues at coordinate 3,020 of JALYUC010000180.1, forward strand.
TACGACCATCGCAGTGCTCGCGCTTGCCCTCGGTATCGGCGCGTCTTCCACGGTTTTTTCCGCGGTCAACGCGCTGTTGGTGAAGCCGTGGCCGTACATGAAGCACCAGGAGCGCGTGGTTTATTATTCGCAATACTTCACCAAGCAGGCCGATCAGGACGCGGGCCTTTCCCATCCCGATTTTCTCGACTTCAGGGAGCAGGCAACGAAGAGCTTCGAAGCCCTGGCCGCTTCCGAAGACGCGACCTTCATTCTGAGCGGTAGCGAAAAACCGGAGCGCTACCTCGGTTCATTTATTTCGGCGAACGCGTTCTCATTTCTCGGGGTCGAACCGATCCTCGGTCGATTGTTCCGGCCTGAGGAAGATCAATTGAACGCGCCACCGGTTGCGCTCCTCGGTTACGATGTTTGGCGGGCGAACTTTGGCAGCGATCGAAACGTGCTCGGCAAAGTCGTCACGATGAATGGCAAGCGTGCCACTATCATCGGCGTGATGCCGCCCGGATGGCGGTTTCCGGCCAGGTCGGACATTTGGATGCCGCTCGCGATGGATCCGACCGAACATCCACGCGGCAATTTCTTCCTTCTTGGGATCGCGAAATTGAAAAGCGGTGTGTCCCTGGCCAGCGGCCGCGCGGAATTGGAAACGATCGGGGCGCGAATCGCGGCGCAGCATCCGGAAACGAACACGGGAACAAGCGTGCGTGTGAAAACGTTGCGCGACGAATTCACCAAGGAAGCGAGAACCTTGACTCTGCTGTTGATGGGCGCGGTCCTTTTCGTTCATCTCATCGCCTGCGCCAACGTTGCTAATCTGCTGCTCGCGCGGGCCGCGACGCGCGGTCGCGAAATCGGTATTCGTCTCGCGCTCGGCGCCAGCCGCAACGCGATTGTGCGCCAGCTTTTGTCTGAGAGCCTGCTGCTCGGCCTGCTTGGCAGTGCGCTCGGTTTGCTCTTCGCGGTCTGGGGCGTCGACCTCATGGTCAAAGCGCTGCCCGAGGACTTGCCTTATTACATCCGGTTCGACTTCGACTGGCGCATGTTCTTGTTCGCCATCTCGCTCGGACTCGGATCGGCGATCGCATTCGGTCTATTTCCCGCGCTGCAAGCGTCGCGGCCGCAACTGGTCGAAGCCCTCAAAGAGGGCGGGCGAAGCGGCCTGGGCGGCGGAAAAGGGCAACGTGTTCGCAACGGTTTGGTCGTGGCCGAAGTCGCGCTCGCGCTCGTGTTGCTCGTCGGCGCCGGTCTGATGGTTCGCAGTTTCCTACGCACGCAGGCGATCGATGTTGGGATCGATCCGTCGAACACGCTCACTCTGCGCGTCGGCCTGCCGCCTTCGCAATTTAAGCAGGAGGACGCGGGACGTTTCTTCACCGCGCTCATGCCGCAGTTGAAAAATATTTCTGGCGTTGAGTCTGCCGGTGCGACGGCATCTTTGCCCGCGGCTGGAAATGTCGGCATCAGCGCGATGGTTTTGGAGGGCGAACCGGAACCGAAAGAACTGCAAAACGCGCGCTTGTCGCGCGGCATTACGATTACTCCCGGTTATCTCCAAACGTGCCGGATCTCACTTTTGCGGGGCCGGGATTTTACCGAAGCCGATAACGAAAAATCGCAGCGCGTGGTTCTCATCGACGAAGAGGGAGCACGCACTTGGTTTCCGAGTGTCGATCCTATCGGCCATCAATTGCGCTTGATCGGGAAACCGGGCGAGGCGCCGAAGTGGGCCACAATTGTCGGGATTACACGCCGCGTCATTTACGATCGGCTCACGGATAAGCGCAGCATCCCGACGATTTACGTTTCGGAATTTCAGGAACCGGATTGGTTCATGTCGGTCGTGCTGCGCACGAAATCGAATCCGCGCAACTATCTGAACCTGGCGAGAACGGCTGTGCTGGCGACGAACAAGGAGATTCCCATCTACAAAGTGTTTACGATGGACGAAATCGTGCGCCAATCATTTTGGGAGCGCCGGTTCTTCGGGAGTTTGTTCGCGCTCTTCGCCGGAATGGCGTTGTTTTTGGCCGCACTCGGGCTGTACGGTGTGATGGCTTACTCGGTCCGCCAGCGGACGCAGGAGATCGGCGTGAGGATGGCGCTCGGCGCGCAAACGACCGACGTGCTCCGGCTCGTGACCGGACACGGCATGCGACTCATCGCCCTCGGACTGGCGATTGGCTTCGCCGGTGCATTTTTCCTGACCAAATTATTGCAGAGCGATCTCGAGGGAATTTCGCCGCACGATCCGCTCAGTTTCGGCGTCGTGCCGATTGTTTTATTGCTTGTGGGATTGCTCGCCTGCTACCTGCCGGCGCGTTCCGCCATTCAGATGGATCCGGTCGAAGCGCTCCGCTACGAATAAAATGTTACAGGAAATACGATTCGCATTTCGACGCCTGGCCAAGAGTCCGGCTTTTGTTGTTATCGCAGTTATCACTCTGGCGCTGGCGATCGGCGCCAACACCGCGGTGCTCAGCTTGGTCAACGCGCTCCTTATCCGGCCGCTGCCGTATCGCGCGCCGCAACAGCTCGTTTTGCTCTTGCAGCATTTCAAATCGCAAAATCTCGAGCGCATCCCAGTCTCGCCGCCCGAGTTCATCGACTACCAAAGCCGCGCCAAAAGTTTCGAGAAATTGGGCGCGTTCGGTTACGCCGACTTCAATCTCGCCAGCGGTGACAAACCGGAACGCATTTCCGGCGCGCTCGTTACCGCCGATGTGTTTCCGTTGCTCGGTGTAACGCCAATTAAAGGGAGATTTTTCGAAGCGGATGAATGCCAGACTGGCCGCGACGATGTCGTCATCATCAGCGACCGGCTCTGGCGGAGGAAATTCAACCGCGATCCGCAAATTCTCGGAACAAAACTGCTTCTCGACGGCAAAGGTTTCACCGTGGTCGGCATCATGCCGGAGGGATTCGATTTTCCCCTGCAACTTTTCAATCTGGGGGCCGGCGGACAATTCGGCGGCCGCGCCGATATTTGGCAGCCGCTCGCTTTTACGGACAAGCAATTAAGCATTCGCTACAGCCGCAGTTATTTTATTGTCGGCCGGCTCGAACCGGGGATATCGGTCGCGCGGGCACAAGCCGAGATCGAAACGATCAATGGCCAGATGCGCAGTGAGCACAGAGACAACTATTCGTCCGACACGAGCTTCGGCGGAGATGTGCTGCCGTTACAAGAACTGGCCGTTGCCGGGATGCGTCCGACGCTGCTTATATTGCTCGCCGCGGTCGCGCTCGTTCTTCTCATCGCCTGCGCGAACCTGACTACAATGTTGCTGGCGCGCGCCGCTGCGCACGAACGTGAAATGGCGATTCGAGTTGCGCTCGGGGCTGGCCCACTGCGTTTGCTAAAACAAGTGCTGACCGAAAGCGTCATGCTTGCGCTTTTCGGCGGAGCCGCTGGAGTCTTGCTGGCCGTTTGGGGTGTCGATCTTCTGAAAAACATCGGCGCGCAAACTGTCCCGCGTCTGCGTGAAGTGAATCTTGATCTTCGCGTTCTGATGATGACGTTCGCGGTCGCGGTTGGGACCGGGATCGTTTTCGGTCTGATCCCAGGCCTGGCTAGCGCAAAACCGGAGCTCACGGAGTCGTTGAAGGAAGGTGGCCGCAGTTCCACGGAGGGACGTCGCCGCAATCGATTGCGAAACGCTCTCGTCATTGCGGAAGTCGCGCTTGCGCTCGTTTTGCTCACAAGCGCGGGTCTGCTTATGAAAAGTTTTGTTCGTCTCCAGAACGTCAATCCGGGATTCGATCCGCACCATGTGCTGACGATGGAAGTCTCGCTGCCAAAGCTGCAATATCCGGACGACAAGGCGGTCGTTCAGTTTAGTGACGAAGCGCAGCGGCGGATCGCAATGCTTCCCGGAGTGCAAGCGGTCGGGCTAACTACGATTTTGCCGCTCGCCGGCACGAATAGCGATTCCTCCTTTGCCATTGAGGGCCGACCAAACGACCGGAATACGCCCAGTCCCGACGAAGAAAAACGGGAAGTGTCACCCGATTATTTTCGCGCGATCGGGATACCGCTAGTCAAAGGCCGGTTCTTCACTCAAGCCGATAAAGCGGACGCGCCGCTCGTGATTATCATCAATCAAGCATTCGCCAAAAAATTCTGGCCGAATGAGGAGGCCGTCGGAAAACGCATTGTCATGGGTGGCATGTCGCCCGATCCAAAGTGGATAACAATCGTCGGCATTGTCGGCGACATCAGGCACGCCGCACTCGATGCCGAACCGAAACCGGAGATGTACGTGCCGTTCGCGCAAGATCCGTATAAGGCCATGATCTTAACCGTGCGAAGCGTGCAGGATCCGCGCGCGCTTGTTTCGGCCATTCGCGGTCAATTCCAGGCAATCGATCCGGGCCAACCGCTCGCGAATATTCGCATGTTCGACGCGGTCATCGCCGAATCGGTCGCACCTCGGCGCTTGTCAGTAGTTCTCCTCGGGGTCTTTGCCGGTGTCGCGGTATTGTTGGCCACGGTCGGAATTTACGGGGTGATGTCGTTCCTCGTCGTGCAACGAACGCACGAAATCGGAGTGCGCATGGCGCTCGGTGCGCAACGCACCGACGTCATGCGATTGGTCATTGGCCGTGCGTTGAAACTGATCGTCGCCGGCACGGCGATTGGATTGCTGATGGCGCTCCTCAGCACGCGCGCCTTACAGGCTTTGCTCTACCGCGTGAGCGCGTTCGATGCGCCGACATTTCTCTTCGTCACTTTTATCCTGGGAATCGTCGCCTTAGCCGCCAGTTATCTTCCCGCGCAACGCGCCACTCGCGCCGACCCAATGATCGCGCTTAGCCACAACGCCTGATTAATATGATTCGTCTTCACAACGTCGAACGCTGTCATCCTCTGGCGAAGGGAAAATTCTTTTATGTCCTGCGCGATGTCGATCTGGAAATCGCCGAGGGCGAGTTCGTTTCTATTATGGGCCCATCCGGCGCCGGCAAATCGTCCTTGCTGCATGTGCTCGGCATGCACGATCACGGCTGGACCGGGGAATATTTTTTTAATGACACCGCCGTTCATCATCTGAAAGCGAAGGAGCGCGCGGCGCTGCGCAACGAGCAAATCGGTTTTGTGTTTCAGAGTTACCATTTGCTCGATGATCTGACGGTTTACGAAAACCTCGAGATCCCACTTTCATATCGCAAGGTGAGCAAGAACGAGCGCGCCGCGATTGTCGCCGACACGCTCGATAAATTTCAGATTGTCGCCAAGAGCGAGTTGTATCCGCGGCAGCTTTCCGGCGGCCAACAGCAACTCGTCGGGGTCGCGCGCGCGATTATATCGAATCCGAAAGTAATTTTGGCGGACGAGCCCACTGGCAATCTGCACACAAGCCAGGGCGAAGAAATCATGAACCTGTTCAAAAAACTCAACGACGATGGAACGACCATCATCCAGGTCACGCATTCGGAAAAAAATGCGGCCTACGGCGATCGCATCATTCAGTTGCGCGATGGGTGGGTCGTTTAGCCCGAAGCTATGCTGGCCGATCTAAAATATGCGCTGCGATTGTTGATCAAGTCGCCAGCCTTTAGCGCAGTCGCAGTGCTGACTCTGGCGCTCGGCATTGGCGCGAATACCGCGATTTTTTCCGTAGTGGAAGGTACCCTTCTCCGGCCCTTGCCTTTTCCTAATGCCGACAGGCTTTTTCGAATTTATGAAGCGGCCGATGATAACGGCGCTCGCGGCAGCTCCTTAAATTTAAGCGAGCAAACGGTTCGCCAATGGCGCGAGCACGGGACTGATATCTTCGAAGGAATCGGCGCCGCCACCGGCTCGAACGTCACGGTGGGGGCGCTGAACGAAAATCCCGCTCAAAACATTCCAACGGCGCGGATCGATGCGAACTTTCTTACCGTCCTTGGTTTGCGTCCGGCGCTCGGTCGCAACTTTACTGCGGAAGAAGACCAACCAGGCGGACCCGCCGTCGTTATCGTCAGTGACGACTTCTGGCGCCAACATCTGGGTGCGCAGTCCAATGCTCTTGGCACCACAATCCAAATTGACGGAGTGCCGCACACGATCATCGGCATCATGCCGAAGACGTTCCGCCATCCGTATCGCGCGCATTTGTGGCTGCCCTTGGCGCTTGGAGCTGCGACGCCCCCTGGTCAGGGAGTAAATCACTATCTCTACGGTGTGGTCCGTTTGCGGCAGGGCCTGAGCGCTGAACACGCGGAGAGCGCGGTGCGGCGCATGTGTGCGGCGATCAACCAGGCCGCGCCCGATCCGAACAATGCGCGCGCCGCGTACATGCCGCCGTTACGCGAAAGCTTCGTGATGGATTTGCGTCCGAAGATCCTGGTCATTGTTGGAGCCGCGTTGTGCGCGCTGCTCATTGCGGCCGCTAATTTTGCCGGCTTGCTTCTTTCGCGCGTCGTGGAACGCGAGGGCGAATTCGCGCTGCGGGCCGCGTTAGGCGCGAGCTGGAGCAGACTTGTCCGCCAGCAACTTGCGCAGGCTTTGGTGCTCGCGGTTTTAGGCACAATTTGCGGCATTCTCTTCGCTTCGTGGATCACCCCTGCATTGGTCGCGATGAGTCCGGAAGGTGCGGACGCCACCGGCAGCGCCATGCGCGAATTCGATTACGGGGTTCGACTCGATTGGCCGGTGTTTGCTTTCGCGGCCGGTGTGATGTTGTTCGTCGGTTTTGCTTTTGGGTTGCTCCCGGCGGTGCGCGCATCTCGGACTGATTTGCGCAGCGCGATGAGCGCTACCGGCCGGGGCGCGACTTTGGACCGGAGCACGCGCCGGCTTCTTGGAACCTTTGTCGTCATCGAATTAGCGGTGGCAGCGGCGCTCCTAATGGCGAGTCTTTCGGCCGCGCAATATTTTCGAAAACTTCTCGACGAACCCTGGGGCTTCGCCACCGATCGACGAGTTGCATTCAACGTGATGTTTTCCGATCGGCTTTTCGCCAATCCGACCGCCAAACAACAATCCATCGATGCCACTCTCGCGCAGTTCCGGACGATTCCAGGCGTGACGGCAGCGACGGTTACCGCGCCATCGCCGATGAACGCGCCGCGCGATCTGATTACCTGCAACCCCGAAGGGTCACGACCGCCCGAACCACAAGGTTTTTATCTCTCTTATCTGCGCGCCGCGCCGCCAAACTATTTTAAGAGCGTCGGACAACCGCTTTTGCAGGGGAGGGAATTCTTGGAGACCGATGCGCCCAATTCACCGCAAGTTTGCATTGTCAGTAACGCCTTCGCGCACCGCTTTTGGCCCGGAGCCGATCCGATCGGGAAACGGGTGAAGTGGGGACGACTCGATAGCCCGCGACCGTGGCTCACGGTTGTTGGCGTGGCCGGCGAAATGAAAGCGATCGCGGATCCGCGTGACGGCGAAGTCAACGGTATGCTCGCGCGACCACTGGCTCAGATATTAGCGATTCCGGGCAATCAGATGGATGAAATGACTTTTGTTATCGAAACGGACGGCGATCGCACCGCGATGGATTCGGCCATTCGCGCGGCCTTGGCGCGCTCTGACTCCCGCCTCGCTGCCTATCAAGTTATTTCGCTGGAAGACGCGGCCGATCAATCCCGTGTGACTGAGCGTTTCATCTTCGTCCTGGTGTCGCTCTTTGGTGTGCTCGGATTAATTCTCGCGGCGGTCGGGCTTTACGGACTTCTCTCGCTGCAGGTCACGCGACGGCAGCGTGAATTTGGAATTCGCAGCGCACTCGGCGCTACCGCGGCGCAGTTGATTCGATTGGTCGCGCGGCAGGGAGCGGTTTTGCTCGGCACCGGTTTTATCGTAGCGGGTATTGCGGGGTGGGGTGTGATCCAAATCGTCCGCAATCAATGGTCGGCCATGCCCCCACCGAATTTGATCGCCTGGCTGCTCGCCGGCGCCGTCCTGGGCGCGGCCGCCGGACTTGCATGCTGGCTACCAGCTCGAAGGGCGTCACGTGTCGATCCGGTGATTGCACTGCGTGCCGAATGATTCTTACCACCGATAAAGTTGATCTAATACTATGTTAAGCGATCTAAGATATGCGCTGCGAATGCTGACGAAATCGCCGGCGTTTGCCGCGATTGCAATCCTCACTTTGGCTTTGGGCATCGGAGCGAACAGCGCCATCTTCAGTGTAGTGGACGCGGTCTTGCTCCGGCCGCTTCCTTTTCCTCGCTCCGATCAACTCATTTCCGTGTGGGGCGAGGTCAAACACGAAGGCGACGATCTGCAAACGGATTCCTACCCGAATTACGCCGATTTTCGTGATCAATCGAAAACGTTGCACAGTCTGACTGCTTTCACCCGCGCGAGCGCAATTTTGAGCGGCAACGAAGAAGCACGCGAGCTGCGCGGGCTCGCTGCCACTTCCGATATCTTTCCAGTCCTCGGTGTGAACCCGGCCCTCGGCCGCCCGTTCACACGCGAAGACGACAATCCCGAGCCGCGTGTGGTGGTGCTTAGCCATTCGGCTTGGAAACGCTTCTTCAATGGCGATCCGGGAATCATCGGTAAACAAATCACCCTTTCATTGCGCTCCTACACCGTCATCGGCGTCATGCCGGCCGGGTTCCAATATCCCGTGGAAGGGGAAAAGCCGGAGTATTACATGCCGCTGCATCCGCTGGTGAAGGATCAAATCACGCGTCGCGACAGTCATTTTCTCCGTCTGGTCGGCCGCTTGAAGAACGGCGCCTCGCCGCGTCAAGCAGAGCTGGAGCTGAATGCGATCGGCGCGCGTTTGTCCGAGCAATATCCCGAGTCGAACACTGGACGCGTCGAGAAAGTGTTTCCATTGCACCAAGACATTGTCGGCAATGTGCGCCCGGCGCTTCTGGTCCTGCTCGGTGCGGTCACGCTCGTGCTCTTGATCGCGTGCGCCAATGTGGCCAATCTTCTGCTCGCGCGAGCGACCGCGCGCCAGCGCGAGATAGCCATTCGCACTGCGCTTGGCGCCAGCCGCACTCGGATCGTGCGCCAGCTTTTGGCCGAAGGTTTTCTTCTCGCCCTCATCGGCGCGACTTGCGGGTTGTTCGTCGCATGGTGGGGGATCGATCTCCTGCGCGTGTTTGGGCCGCAAGGTCTCCCGCGGCTGGGCGACATCAGCATCAACGTGTCCGTTTGCGCGTTCACTCTCGCCGTCGCGATCATCAGCACTTTGTTTTTTGCGCTCGTCCCGGCCTTACAGGTGACGAAACCGAACGTGAATGAATCATTGCAGGAAGGCAGCCGCGGCGGCGTGAGCGCGGAGTCTCATCGTCTGCGCAATCTGCTCGTGATTTCACAAGTGGCGCTTTCGCTGCTCCTGCTCGCCAGCGCCGGTTTGCTGATCAAAAGCTTTGCCAATCTGCGCGCCACCAAACCGGGTTTTGATCCATCACGCGTGACCACTCTCCCCCTCTTCATGCCAAAAGCGAGATATCCGGACGAGGAGCAGCATCGTCGTTTCTTCACCGAGATCGTTCCGAAACTCGCCGCCCTGCCCGGTGTGGAATCGGCCGGCGCCGCCATGCCGTTGCCGTTTTCTGGAAACGATAGCGCGTTGACCTTCGTCATCGCCGGGCAACCTCCTATTCCGAAAGGCAGTCATCCGTGGGCGTCGAATTTGGTCGTGCTACCGGATTATTTCCGCACCATGCGCATTCCGCTTTTGCTCGGACGCAACATCACCGAGCGCGATACAAAAGACTCGCCGGCAGTTGTCATCGTCAACGAAGCGTTCGCCCGCAAATTTCTCGGCGGCACGGACAAGGCGCTTGGCCAACGCGTCATTCTCGACAGTAGCAGCGGCGAGAAAGAGCGCCCGGCGATGGAAGTAATCGGCGTGGTCGGCAGTTCGCATCACGAATCGCTCGCGCAGGAGGTGATTCCGGAATTTTACGTGCCGGCGACGCAACAGCCGGAGCGGCGCATGGACATCGTGCTGCGCACGAGCGCCGCGCAATTGAGCGGACTTGACGCGTCCATTCGCAACATCGTGCATGAGTTCGACAAGGACATTTATGTGCCGCGCCTGCGGCCGATGGAAACGCTGCTTTCGGAGTCGCTCGCTCAACCGCGGTTCAACATGCTGCTCCTGGGAACCTTCGCCGGCGCCGCCATGGTCCTGGCCGCGATTGGAATTTATGGTGTGATTGCTTACGGTGTCGCCCAGCGCACCAGGGAAATCGGGATACGCATGGCGCTGGGCGCGCAGCGCGGCGACATGCTACGCATGATCTTGCGACAAAGCCTCACCATCGTCGGGATCGGGCTGGGAGTCGGCTTAATCGGGGCGCTGGCGACGACGCGATTGATGCGAACATTGCTCTATGGCGTGAGCGCAAACGATTTGTCAACCTACGGAATTGTTTTGCTCCTTCTCACTAGCGCTGCATTGCTCGCTAGCTATTTCCCGGCGCGCCGTGCCATGAATGTCGATCCGATTGTGTCCCTGCGTTACGAATGATTGCGCGATGTCTTTGCCTAATGCCTAAGAGGAAATTGTCGATCTAAGATATGCCCGATCGCGAATGTCGAATTCGAGTAGGCACTCTTTTTCTAATATTCCTGCCACTCGCGTTGTCGGTTTCTGCCTGTCACGCCGAAACGGATCGCGTTCTCGAGGAAAGAATCGAGCAGACTTATCCGGTTGAGCCAGGGGCAACCGTGAGCATTCGAAACACAGACGGGTCGATTCGAGTTTACGGCGCGAATGTGTCGGAAGTGAAACTGGAGGCAACCAAAAAGGCATATAGCGCACAACGTCTTAACAAGATCGCGGTCAATGTTTCAGCGCAGCCCGGCGCCATCGTCATCGACACGCAGTATCCTCCCAAGCCAAAATGGGGATTCTTCGATCGCTCCGGCACAGTCGATTACGTAATCGTTATTCCGTTTATGTGCAGTATTTCACGATTGGAATTAGCCAATGGCGAAGTGTTGGTCGAGGGCATGCGCGGGAATCATCTTCATGCCAGTCTCGGTAAGGGACGGCTCTTCGGTCATAATTGTTTCGGAGATATTCACTTCGAGGTTGAGAATGGTGGTCTCGACGTTGCCTACGACTGGTGGGAAAACCGCAAGTTTTCTGTGAAAGCGGAAATCGCCAACGGCACCGCACGCGCTTTTATTCCTAGTGACGCATCGTTTCATCTTCTGGCAACGAGCGCGAACGGAAATGTCGTCAGTGATTTCCCCGGCAAACACGAGCGAGAACGTCATGGCGCGAACAAGATCGACGAGATGGTCGGCGGCGCGTCCGAAGCGAACGTAAATATTCACGCGACCAATGGCAGTGTGAAAATCGCGGAGGCGAATCCCTAACATATGATGACTGATCTACGTTTTGCATTGCGCATGCTTATTAAGAGTCCCGGCTTTTCGATTGTCGCTTTTTTGGCCATCGCGCTGGGCCTCGGCGTTAACACCACCATTTTCGGCATCGTTAACACTCTTTTGCTTCGACCCTTGCCAGTCGGGCATTCCGCGCAGGTCGTCCAAGTTTACACGACCGATAGCCACATCACTGGAAAACAGGCCAACTCCTACCTGAACTTCGAGGACTACCGGAAACAGAACAGCGTTTTCAGCGCCATGGCCGGCTACACATTTGCCGGAATGGGAATGACTCGCGGCGCCGAAACGTTGAACGTCGGCGGCTTGCTCGTGAGCGGAAACTATTTCGATCTGCTCCAGGTGCAGCCGGTTCTTGGACGTGGATTTTTGCCCGAAGAAGATTCGACACCGAATGGTCATCCGGTAGCCGTGCTTGGAAATAGATTCTGGAAAAAGATCGGCGGCGATCCCGGTGTTATCGGAAGCACAATCACTTTAAATGGCCATGCCTTCACCGTGATTGGCGTCGCACCGGCAAGCTTTAACGGTGTCGATGTTGGATTCGCACCCGACATGTGGGTCCCGATGGCGATGCACGAATGGGCGCGCCCCGGCGGAGAGCTTTGGTTTGAAAAACGGCGCGCTCTATTTTTAAATATCCTCGGACGGTTGAAACCGGGCGTGGCCATTTCGCAGGCGGAAGCGCAAATGAAAACCGTCGCGCGTCAGCTCGAGCAAGCGTATCCCGACGTGAACAAAGAGCGCTCGATCAAACTTCTTTCCCTTGAAGCAGCGAAATCGCAGGGGCTCGGCGGTCCCGGCAACGAAAACATCGCGCAAAATGTATCGCTGCTTTTGCTCGTCGCCGCCGGCAGCATCCTTTTGATCGCATGCGCGAACGTCGCGAATCTTTTGCTCGCGCGCGCCACCACGCGGCAGCGCGAAATGGCAGTGCGACTTGCGCTGGGCGCGGGCCGCGGACGGATCGTCCGGCAGTTGCTTACCGAAAGTATTTTACTCGCGGTCATTGGAGGAATCGGCGGCGTCGTTCTCGCCTACTGGTTTGGCGACCTGTTGCTTTCCTTGATACCGCCAACGCCGGTGCCAATTGCCCTCGATCCGCATCCCGATTTTCGAGTGCTACTTTTTGCTTTTGCTCTCGCCGTGATGAGCGGTGTCGTGTTCGGACTCGCGCCTGCTTTGCAAACTGCGCGCTGGGATTTAACGCAGGGTTTGCGCGAGCGCGCCTCCGCCAGCGGCGGAGGTGGGGCCAATCGATGGAACCTGCGCAACCTGCTTGTTATCGGACAGATTGCGGTTTCGCTTCTGCTCTTGATTGGATCGGCCTTGTTCTTAAAGGCATTTCATAACGCGCAAGCGATCGACCCCGGATTTCGCACCCAGAATCTCGCCATACTTACGATCGATCCGGGCCTTGCCGGATACGATAAAACGCGCGGTGCGCAGGTGACGCGCGCGATTGTCGATCAAGTGCGGCACGATCCGCGAGTCGTGAGCGCAGATCTTAATCAATGGATTCCACTCGGCTTTGGCGGGCAGGGACGCACCATCATCATCGAAGGCCGCGGCGACAATGATGAACATAACCGCCGAGTCGCAAATATTAGTCCCATCACCCCCGGTTATTTTGAAACCATGGCCATTCCATTTCTGCGTGGCCGCAAATTTAACGAACACGACGGCGAAAAAGGCGCGGCTCGCGTGGCTGTGATCGATGAAACCATGGCGAAACAATTTTGGCCCGATGAAGATCCAATCGGAAAGCGATTTCGTTTTTTGGTCGATAACGAGTCGATCGAAGTGATCGGAATCGCGCGTAACTCGAAGGCAATCACGCTCGGGGAAACTCCCGCTCCAATGGTTTATATTCCCTTCATCGAAATGCCGGACGGCGGTATCAGTCTTTTTGTGCACACGGCAAGCGCGCCCGGACTTATGCTCGGCGAAACGCATCGCATCGTTCGCGACATCGACCTGCACATTCCGATTACTTATGAGAAAACAATTCGCGATCATATGGCCTTCGCGCTCTGGCCTTCCTGGATGGGCGCAGTCATCCTGGGCGGTCTTGGTGTGCTCGCGCTCATTCTCGCCTCGGTCGGGGTCTACGGCGTGATGGCCTATTCGGTCAGTCAACGCACGCGCGAGCTCGGCATTCGCATGGCGCTTGGTGCGCAGGCCAATCAGGTACTGCAGCTTGTTTTGCGGCAGGGAATGCTGCTTGCCGTGATCGGTCTGGCCGTCGGCTTGTTCGCGGCTTTCGCTTCCACGCGACTCGCCAGCACTTTTCTCTACGGCGTTAATCCGAGCGACCCTTTGATTTTTGGCGGAGTCACCGTGGTCCTGGCTGC
>JALYUC010000181.1 GCA_030853965.1 Verrucomicrobiota bacterium
ATTTCTCTTCCTTCAATTCCGCGAGCGACTTGTCGATCTTGTCGCGACTAAAATCGTTGATCGGAACTTTCTGCACGATTTCCCATTTACCGCCTCGCACGCGGACAGGAAACGAGGAGATCAAACCTTCATCGGCATTGTAACTGCCGTCGGAACAAACAGCGACGCTGTGCCAATCATTGCCGGTCGTGTCGCTGGTGAGCGAGCGTACACTGTCGACGATCGCGTTTGCCGCTGAGCCCGCTGAGGAAAGGCCGCGCGCCTTAATGATGGCTGCGCCGCGTTGCTGCACAGAGGCGATAAAAGTTTCCTTCAGCCATCGCTCATCGCCGATGACTTCGTTGGCCGCTCGATTGTCGATCTTGGCATTGTAAAAATCGGGATATTGCGTGGCGGAATGGTTTCCCCAGATCGTCATGTTGGTGACGCGCGTAATTTCGACGCCGGCTTTGTGTGCGAGCTGGGCGCGCGCGCGATTCTCATCCAGCCGCGTCATGGCAAACCAGCGATCGCGCGGTATTTCCTTCGCGTTGTTCATCGCGATGAGGCAATTCGTATTGCACGGGTTTCCAATCACAAGCACGCGCACGTCGGCCGCTGCGTTTTTCTCTATGGCCTGGCCTTGGCCGATGAAAATCTTGCCGTTAATCCCAAGCAGATCTTTTCGCTCCATCCCGGCTTTGCGCGGAACGCTACCAACCAGTAGCGCCCAATTCACATCGCGAAATCCTTCATCTAGATCTGCCGTCGGGACAATCGATTGTAACAACGGAAAGGCACAGTCGTTTAACTCCATCACCACGCCTTCAAGCGCGCCGAGCGCATTTGGGATCTCGATAAGGTGCAGTGCGATCGGCTGGTCCGCGCCAAACATCGCGCCGGAGGCGATGCGAAAGATGAGCGAGTAACCAATCTGTCCGGCCGCGCCGGTGACAGCGACTCTAATCGGAGAAGTCATACTTTTCTTTGCCACAGATCAACCCAGATGAAACTTGAAATTGCGGATAGCTAAGTTCTGTTCGTTTTTTCAAGGAGATCGCGAATCATGCTCATTCGCTTCTGTGTTGAGTGACTCGCGCGCAGTTGCGCAACCGTGCGTGACATTCGCCGGGTCCAGTTCGTGTGTGCCGCCGTTCCCGGAATGTTAAAGCGATATCGGCGCGCGAGCAGATCGGTGATCATGACGACGGCGATCCAGGCGTCGCTTTGGAAAAGCGCTTTCATGATGGCGGGATAAAAATCTTTCTCGAAATCGATCTTCTCGGCGCTTGGATCGAAACCGGCGAAGTGCGCGATCTTTAGCAAATCGAATCGCGCCTGGTCCGTTGTCGATGTTGGCTCCTCGAACACTTCCTCCCACAACGCGCGGAGCGGTTTGTGATCGTGCGTGCAATAAGTTGCGACGGAAAGCCGCTCGTATTCGCTCCCCGGGGTGATGCGTTCGTGACGAACTTCCCATTGCGGAATCTTGAATCCGGCGATGCCGAGCGAATGCAAACTCGGTCGCACATAATCGGGCACCGTTCCGAGATCTTCGCCAATCACGCGTGTCTCTCCCGATTCTTCCAACACCATGCGCAGATATTTTTCGCCTTCGTGCCGGTTCGTTTCGCAATTCTGCGGCGTCGAATCGTCGCGCGGCGCGAAGTGCGGCGCGCGGCCGCCGGTACGTTCCAGCATTTGGTTCCACTCTAGCAGAAGAAATTCTTTGTTTCGCTTGGGGCGCCACGGAAAGGCGTAGATCCGATAAAACCCGAGCACGTGATCGATGCGGAAGACGTGAAAGATTCGCTTTACCCCGCGCACACGTTGTCGCCACCAGCCGAAACTGTCCGCGCGCATCGCATCCCAGCGGTAAAGCGGAATGCCCCAGTTCTGTCCCCACTTTTGCGTGAACTGGTCGTCCTTGAAGTATGGTTCCGGCGGCGCGCCACCCGACCAATCGAGCGCGAACTCGTTCGGTCGCGAGAAAACGTCGGCGCTGTAATAACTGATACCGAATGGAATGTCGCCCATAAGCGCGACGCCGCGTTCTCCGGCATACGATCGGGCTCCGCGCCATTGCTCCTGCGCGATCCATTGCACGTAGCGAAAGTGGTCCCGGCGTCTCGCGAATGTTGATTGTCGATCTTGCGGTAGTTCGCGAAGCCAATTGCGAGCTTGTTCGATTGTCTGGTGCTCTGTTGGCCACCGGTCCCACGTTTCCGACTCGGCGTTCTTTTCCATCAACGCGCGAAACAAAGTGTAATCATCCAGCCATGTTGCTTCATCGGAGGAGAATTTTTTAAACTGCGATTGTCGATCTTCGCTCGCGTGCGTCGAAAAATTAGCGAACGCCTTTTCGAGCAAACATCGTTTCAAATTTTTGACGCGACCATATTTCACTGAGCCACGGCGCAATCGCGTAAGATCGACATCGGCCAGCGCAGCGTCAAAATCGTCACGTGTTAGGTCTTCCGGCGAACCGGGCGCGAGATGCAGCGTGGTGGGCTCGATGGCCATCGCGCTGATCGCATTGTAGGGACTGTTGTCGCCGCCGGTCTCGTTGATTGGCAATAGCTGGACGAGCTTGAAACCGGATTCAGCCACCCAATCGATAAACTCGCGCAACGCCACGACGTCGCCGACTCC
>JALYUC010000207.1 GCA_030853965.1 Verrucomicrobiota bacterium
GGACTCGGCCGTTTTCACATGCTCGCGATTTCGGGAGGTGCGCCTTACGCGTATGCGGCCGCGTGGGTAATGCCGGAACGTGTGCGCGCGATTGCAGTTGTCAGCGGCGCGCCGCCCATCGCCGAACTGAGCGATCAAAGTGGTCTCTTAGTGCTGTATCGATGGATGCTGCATTGTTATCGGAATTATCCAAAGTTTTCGCGTTTGTCATTTCGTTTCGCGCGTCCATTTCTTTCTCTGCGCCCGCCGCGGCGCGCGCAGCCGATGCTCTTGAAACTCTTGCAACCGTGCGACGCCGAAGTCCTGCGCGACGCGCGCGCCTTTGACGCCTGCTTTGAAAGTCAGCGGCAAGCCTGGCGCGCTTCGGCCATGGGAGTATTGGCTGATGCGGAAATTTATGCACAAGCGTGGGGCTTCGCCCTGGAAGACGTCGATGTACCGGTGCGGCTGTGGCATGGAAAACAGGATCGAAGTTTTTCGTATCGCGTCGCGGAAGAAGTAGCGAAACGTCTGCCCAATTGCACGGCGCGTTACATCGACAATGCTGGGCATTATTCGCTGCCGATCCGGGACATGCGGGAGATTCTTGCCGATCTGATTGCGGTGTAGCGGCGGGCGTGTCGCCCGCAGAGATTCAAAACCATTGCGGCTGACACAGCCGCCACTACACGCGCCCGCGCTCTGACGACGCCAGGAGTAAATAATTTTCCCGTGCGTTCGGCACGGCGCAGGCTAAACATTCGCCGTGGAAGATTTCACTGGGGGCGCCATTCACGACCAACCGGCGCGGCGGCAATGGACGGTTGATCCGCCGTTTGACGCGCGCGTCCGCGAACTGGTTCGAGACTGGGGCGCGGAGAAATCGCCGGAGTTAATCGAGGAGATGATCGTGACGGCGCTGAAAATGGCGCGCGATAAAATGGGGGTGGGCGACCTAAAGTTGGTCAATCGATCTCTAAAAGAACTGCGCTATGCCGCCAAAGTCTTCGCGCCGTATCGAAACTTTCGGAAGGTGGTGGTTTTCGGCTCAGCCCGAACCCCGCCCGAAGCGGCGGAGTACCAAGTGGCCGAAGATTTCGCGCGCGCGATGGTGGCGCAGAATTACATGGTCATTACGGGCGCCGGTGACGGAATCATGGGCGCGGCGCAACGTGGCGCCGGCCGTGAGCACAGTTTCGGACTTAACATCCGGCTGCCCTTTGAGCAGCACGCCAACGAAATCATCGAAGGCGACAAAAAGCTGATCAACTTCAACTACTTCTTCACACGCAAACTTAATTTTGTGAAGGAGACGCACGCCTTTGCGCTTTTTCCCGGAGGCTTCGGGACGATGAATGAAGCCTACGAGATCCTGACGCTGATGCAGACCGGCAAAGCACGCATTATTCCGGTGGTAATGCTCGATGGGCCCGGCGGAAATTACTGGAACACGTGGATGCAATTCATGACCGAGCATCTTTCAAAGTTTGGATTTCTTTCGCCGGAAGACCTAAATTTTTTCAAGATCGTTCCCACCGTGGACACAGCGGTTGCGGAAATCTTGCAGTTCTACAAGGTCTACCATTCCGCCCGTTGGGTAGGCGAAGAGCTTTCCATCCGCGTCTGCGAGCGATTGTCGCCCGCGGCGGTTGTCGATCTTAACAAAAAATTCTCAGACCTCGTTCGACGCGGGGAGATTGTGCAGGGCAACGCGTTCCGTCAGGAAAAGAACGAACCCGAAATCTGGGATTTGCCGCGCCTGATTCTGACACCGCACCGAAAGAACTTCGGCCGCTTCCGTCAGTTGATCGACGCGATTAACGTCGCGTCACTTCGTTGAGATAAGCTCTGCGCTCACCGCGGCGGGCGCGAGCGCCGCCGGCACGGTATCAGCTTTCGTGCTAAGACGCGCCGCATGCGACTGAATTAAGGCAAGATCGACATCCACCTTCGCTCGCATCATCTTATCGAAACAGAAATGCTCCCGTGCGTAGCGCAGCGCATTGGCAGCACAACGAGCGGCCAGTTTTTCATCGGACAGAAATTTCAGGATCGAGCGGGCCAGCGCGTCGGAATCGTTCGGTTCAACCATTAAGCCGTTCTCGCCATCTTTAATGATTTCGGGAATATCGCCGATTTTTGTCGCGACAAGCGGGCGGCCGCTGGCGAACGCTTCGCGCAAAACAATCGGCGAAGCTTCCGTGCAGAGAGAAGCAATCACCACCATGTTTGCCGCCGCCAAAATATCTGGCGTGTCCCAGCGGTAACCGAGCATGATGATCTTATTTTCCAGCCCGGAGTTGTAAATTGCCTGCCGAAGCTTCGTTTCGCGGAGTCTGTCTCCGGTCCCCTGACCGACGAAGATAAAGCGCGCGTCGGGACGCTGCTGCAACACGATCAGCGCCGCTTTCATCAGTCTCATTTGCCCTTTGTCGGACCGGATCATGCCGATGTTTGCGATCACCGGTGTCTCCGCCGAAAACCCCATCTCATGCCGGAACTTCATTCCGTCGCGTCCCGGTTTGAATTTCGATAGATCGACACCGGATCCGATGACGTCGATCTTGTCCGCCGAAACCGCGTTTTGCTCGACGAGTTGTTTCTTAATTACTTGCGCATCGGCCACAATTTTCGCGCAACCGTATTTATAAATGAAGGCGCGGCTTTTGTTTCC
The DNA here is from genome assembly GCA_030853965.1 of Verrucomicrobiota bacterium. Taxonomy (GTDB): domain Bacteria; phylum Verrucomicrobiota; class Verrucomicrobiia; order Chthoniobacterales; family UBA10450; genus JALYUC01. Next base: position 2,654 of record JALYUC010000207.1, read on the forward strand.
GAGGGGATCGGTGATACAGCGCGCGCGTGTGACAAGCATTCCGAAAAGAAAGAGCGGCAGGCAAAGCCAATGGTCCTTCGAGCTGTAAGTTTTGATCAGATCGATCTGATGCCGACGGCAAAAAAGCCAGATGCGCAACGAGGCCACTGGATCGATGCGTCTCCGCAGTGGCATCGACAGGACGCGCGTTCCGAGTTCGCGCGCTCTGGGAAACACTTCGCTTTTCGGATCGCAGATCAACCACGCATCGTGACCGTGCGCGTTAAGCCAGTTTATTTCGAGGCAGGTGCGATATTCCTGCCCACCCCAGCTACCACTGCTCTCCAGATGAAGTGTGTTCACGTTAGATCGACAATCAGCCCGCCCAATTTGCTAGTTCGTGACAGATTGACTGCTTTTTCTAGTTTTTCGAGAACATAATCATAGATGCCCACGACAAGTATCGACTGCTCACTGAAGTTTAAAGTAAATCACGGGGTTAAGAGACTCCCGAGATAGCGTAGCGCTTTGATGCCGGGAAGAAAAAAATAAGCGCCACCCTTTACCGTAACGAAGGCGCGCAGGTTCGATATACAACGGCGCAACGGATCGTCCGGGACTGTCATCATTCCAGCGCATAGAGCGGGGTCTTGATTGCCGACCAGCGGATCGGTTTCGCCGCTTAATCCGCCGAATACGGTGTTATTAATCCAGGTTTGTTGGACAAATTCGAACTGCCGCTCGATGTCGGCATTGATGCAGACAAAGTGCAGGCCTCGTTCCGCACCGTCCTCGACGAGTTTGTCGCTGATGCGAGTGCCGTAGGAACGGCCGCGCCGCATCAGGCGATGGCGCCTGACTGACTGCAGGGACCCGTGAGGATCGTCGCCGCGTGAATCGCGGGGATTGCAACGGCGGATGTGCGAGCCGACCGGACAGGCGAAACCATGGCGATCGGTTTCTGCGAAACCAAAGTTATTTTCATTTTCATAGCGAGGGTTGTCCCGGTCCGGTGAGAGCACCAGCGGCGCTCCGCTCGGCCAGCGTCCGACAAATTTGGCGCCGAGTCGTTCGCGGGCCGCCGGATCGCTTTGGTTGTTTGGGTCAAGCGTGGCCGCGTCGAGAAACTGCCAAAAGCCGGCGACGTTCTGTGCTAACTGACGGAAAACGAGATAACTGCCGTTCAGGCCTAAGTCGCGCAAATCCCTATTCGCACTTTGATTGGAAAAGCGCAGATCGGCCGGAACATTATACAGAGGGAGAAACCCACCATGATCGTGCGCCGGCTCCACGACAGGACCTAGAGTCGGTGTCCCATATTCATTTACGTAACCGAGAATAAACTCACCGGCCTTTATTACGGTCGCATGATTGGTACGCGCCCTCTGCTTTCTTTCATGTCGATCGTTGCCTTCAATCACCGGTTGACCAATTCCATCGGCGAAGCCGAAATGCTCCTTGCTATCAGGCTGCCGGCCGGCGGAAAGTTCTCTCACCAAAACCAATCCACCCGCGCGCGTTAATTCTGCTTTGCGCTGCTGCAGTTGAACATCGAGCGCTTTCTCATCCACGCCATAAACGAGCAGCAAGAGATGGATCGAATCCGCGTCGTTGCCCCACTCCCAGCCTGAAGGCGCGTTCTCATGCGTATCACCCAAAATGCGAGATCGATTTTGGGATGCCACACCTTCTCGAAAAGCAATGGGAAAGCTGTTGAGCGTTGTTTGGTTTAAACCAAGTCGCGCCAGACCGCAGTAGGTCAGGGCCAGGTTAATGGAGAAATTTTCCTGCTTGCTATCGGCCGTGGTGATTTCCCCTGCAATCGCAGAGAGCCATCGCCTTGCTCCCGCTGCGTCTTCGATTCGGAGAAGCAAATAAGCCGCGCATGGCAGATGACTATACGCGCTAAAAATGAGGCCTTGAATATCGCTCCGCTGTAGCTTCACAACTTTTTCTCTTTCTTTAAAAGCGCCATAGCCAGCGCCTGGTCGCGTCTTCGTCAAGCGATCGGAAAAGCTCTTCACGCACCGCGCTATTGTTATCGATCGCTGTCACGGTCAGGTTCGGGTATGCACTGTACCACACGTTTGTGTACGCTTGGGTTTGGCGTGCGATTGCCTTGAATCGTGTGGCGTCACGTGCTCCTCCGAAGACCAGGAAACGCGTACGCGGAAAGTCCATCGTGTTGCTCCAGATGCCTGTCAGTCCAAGAGACGCTTTATCCACGAAATCATCCAAGTAATTCTCCCAACTGCCGTCGTAATTGGTGAGAAAGAGCAGGCGGCGTCCGTGATCGATCACGACCCAGTGAGCGAAGTGAAGGCTATCAAGCCCGCTCAATTTACCATGGTAAGAGACGCCAGCGACTAGGTTAGCGAGCCAGAGGACCGCGCGCAGAGTCGTTCGCCTGAATTTGCCCGGCTTCACGTAGCAGAGGCTCGCCATATGATTTTGCACGACGTGATCTTCGCGGCCGGCAAGTTGTTGCAATTGTTGGTCGCGCGGGGCGGGAATATCGCTCCGGTCGTTTCTTTCATGCCAGCGCAAAACGATCACATAAAGGATAAGGAACGGGAGGAGCATAAGAAGAGCTAAGAGCACGAGCAGGCCCACAGAGACGAGCTTGGTCCATGGGACAAAGCGCTCAGCAAAAGTGAGTCGTGATTGCGCGTGACGCGCCCAGTTCCACATGGCATTGCCTGCCACAAATTGTTGAATCTTTTCCCGAGCCGAGGCGGGCGATGTATCACCGAGACCTGAACGCGCTGAGCCGTCAAGAAAGCGCTCGATTCCATCCATCAGTTGCGCCTCTTGTGTGATGCGTTCCACACTGCGCCCGGCGTTACCGATATGGTAGGCATGTGGGCGAACCACATGTGCGCGCAAAAAAGCCGCTATCGCCGTGCGGTCTTGAGGTCCAGTCGCCTTGAAATCAACACACTGACTGTAGATTTGGTGAAGTCCGGCAGCACCGTGCTCTAACAACGCTTCGAGATGCTCGTCGAATTGTCCGTCGAAGTTGTTCTCGAAGACGAGACAAGGATCGTAATTGCCAGCAGTGTCTTTGAAAATCACGATACTGCCGAAATGCAGCTTCTTCAAAGCGGCGAGAGGCAGATCGGGGTGATGTCCGGTTGGCTTAAAATTCTGAATCTGTTCGAGCAACTCTTCGAGGTTTCCCAACTTTGCCGGCTCAACCTTCGCGATAAAGGTTAGGATTGTTTGCATGAAC
>JALYUC010000222.1 GCA_030853965.1 Verrucomicrobiota bacterium
CGCTGATACTGAGTGCATTACTGGTTGGAGTTACCTTATTGATCGTGCAACACATCCGAGTGGTGCGAGGCAAGGCAACTTGATTCGTTAACGCGACACGCGAAGCCGTAACCACAATCTGCCCGAGAATTGTAGGATTTCGGCAGAATTCCTGTTGGACATTTAGGGCGCAGTGCTCCATCTGATGCATGCAAGAGGTCCGGCGGGGGCCAATTAACGCGAAGGCGTTGAATGCCCTATCCGGGGCTTGTCGAAAATAAGCGGTTCGGTCACGTGTAAATTTACATTGTCTCGGTGGTGGCAAGCGGTAACTAAATGGGTACGAACTGAAATGAACCGAGATAGAGAAATCGTAAATCAGACAGGCTTGGGCCGTGCATTAAGGCGCTCCGATTTTATATCGGCAGACAAATCAGGGGCAACGTCAAAGCGCTCGGTGCTGCGCCTGCCGCTCGATCGCATCAATTGGAAAACGAGTTTATTTCTGATCGGCACATTAGTAACGGCCCTTACCGGTGTTCCGCTTTATCTTTACCATTTCGGTCTTGATTGGTTTCAAATCGCGCTTTTCGTCGCAATGTTTTTGGCGTGCGGCTTCAGCATCTCGATCGGTTACCACCGACTTTTTTCACACATCACTTTCCGCGCCAGCTGGCCAATCCGCCTGCTCACGCTCGTCTTTGGCGCAGGTGCGTTTGAAAACTCAGTCTTGATGTGGGCAAGCGAACACCGCCGCCATCACAAGCATGTCGATCATGACGATGATCCGTACAATATTTCGAAAGGTTTTTTTAACGCACATATCGGATGGCTCATTTTCAAATTGAACCCCGATCGGCCATACGACAACGTCGCCGACCTTCAAAAGGACAAGCTTATTTGCTGGCAAGATCGACATGTTCACTTGATCGCGGTTTTAGTTAGCTTCGGCCCGCCATCTCTCCTTGGTTTTCTCTGGGATGGATGGCAGGGAGCACTCGGCGCGTTCTTGATCGCCGGCGTTGCTCGAATCGTTGTTCTTCAACACTGTACGTTCTTGATCAATAGCGCATGTCACGCCATAGGCCGGCAGCCGTATTCAACCAGGTGCACTGCGCGCGATTCGCTCTTCCTTGCCCTCTTCACTTTCGGCGAAGGCTATCATAACTATCACCACGAGTTTCAGCATGATTATCGAAACGGCGTGAAGCCATGGCAGTTCGATCCGACAAAGTGGATCATCTGGACGCTTTCGAAATTAGGCCTCGTCCGAAATCTGCGTCGGGTACCAGCTTCGGCGATTCAGGCGGCGGAACAAGAAACCGGAGATCGAGCCGCCGCCCTGTCCTGTATAGTTCACAAAATAGTGTTACCGGACAATTCTGCCTCACATGAGGAAGGCAGTGAGCTAATGGGTTGACCGCCTCGCAGGGACCCAGCTAAAAGGCTGGATGACAAAGTTTGTCCTTCAATTCTTTGCAGCTCTGAGTCTGCTTTGTTTGTTCGCATGCTCGCACGGCGCAAACCATAATGCCTCGGCCGCCGCTGCCGTTAAAGCTCGACGGCAGATCGACTCGTTCACGGGGCAAATTGTGAAGGTCGAGGAAGGATATCGATTTAAATCGCTAAACGATCAAGAAAACCTTCAGCGAATAACGCGGGCCAAAAGAGGCAATAATTACGAGACCGAAGAAATCAATCTTAGGAAGTATTTCGGCAAGACACTCGTGATCCGCGGTGATTCGGATGATGGGTGGATACTGGAAGCAGTCGTTCTCGGTCAATGGTTGCGTCCCGGCGAGCAAAGGGGCTCAACGTTGACGGGACCGGAACCCAAGGCGAGGAACTGACAAAACCGGCTATTCCGCTGCGAAGTCGTCTAGCGCAGCACTCAAGCGCTCAAGTCCGGCGCGGAGTTCCGCCGTGTCGCCGCCGATGCCGATCCGAAAATGCCGCGGCATTTCAAAGAATTCTCCGGGCACGACCGACGTATCATATTTCTCCCGCAGTAATTCGAGAAAAATTTCGGGGTCGCCATCGGTAAGACGCGGAAAAGCGACAGTGCCCGCAAGCGGGAGGAACGCCTCCAAATCACCCCGCGAATCGAGAAACGAATCAAGCAGAGCGCGGTTGGTCCTTAGCAGCGTTCGCGCTCGGTCGCGAAATCGTTCCAGATGATCGAACGCGATCACTGACATCCGTTCAGCCGCGTGCGCCGCGTTTACTCCGAACAAATCGTTGAGATGCCACATCCGTCGCGCCAGACCCGGTGATGCCAGTACCCAGCCGCAACGCAGACCGCTCAGACCGTAGACTTTCGTCAAGCTGTTCGTGACGATGAAAGGGTTGTCGTCTCCGCGGCTGAGCGCTCGACCAATGGAAAAGGAAAAAGGCGCGCTGCAGTCGAACAGCATTTCAAGATAAACCTCGTCCACTAGCACATGCGCACCGGCACTTTGCGCCATTTCGCCAATCGCATGCAGAGTTTCCGCGGGTATCAGCGCGCCGCTCGGATTATGCAGATTACTCAGCACGATTAGGCGCGTCTCCGGTGTAATGACCCTCTCGATTTCCGCCGGCTCGATTGCAAATCCTGTTTCAAACTTTCTCGAGATTCGCTTCAACCGCGCCCCCAGATAATCCGCGACGTCGAGGAGCGGTGCGTATGCTGGTTGCTCGATCAGCACTTCATCTCCCTTAGTGAGCACCGCAGCCATTGCCAGGTGATTCGCCATTGAAGTGCCTGTCGCCGCGACCACGCATTCTTCTGGCACTCCAGTGTGCCGCGCAATCCGCTGCTGCAGGGGTTCGAAACCGTAACCTCCGGCGGAAGTGATTTCGAGTTCCTCCAATCGCACAGGAAAATCCGCCAAAGGCACGCTGCTTAGGCCGCTCGTCGCGAGGTTAAAGCGGGCTTGAGAACGAGTCTTCGCCCATTCCATAAACTCCGAACCCTTTGTTCGCGCCGAAATGCTCATGCTCCCCTTTCCTTTCTGTTTCTCGCGCACCACAAAAAGTAGACAGGCAAACCCGCGATGGCGATGCCGAGCCCAATAAAGGAGCGCCGCGGATCTCGCGCAAAAGTACTCACGACAACAACCCATTCCGCCGCGATAAACAGCAGCGTGGTCCAGGGATGTCCCGGAACGCGATAGTCAATGGAGTCGGCGCCCTGCGTCGCCGCGCGCCGTCTCATCACAAACAAACACGCTGCCGTCAGTCCAAAAAAAACACAATCCATCGCCACAACATAGTTCACAACTTGTGCGTACGTTCCCGTCAGGGCGATGATGATGGCCCAGAGGCCTTGCAACGCAATTGCGACAACCGGGACGTGCGTCCGCGGATGGATCCACGCGACGCTCCGGAAAAAGATGCGGTCTTCGGCCATCGCGAAATACACGCGCGGAGCCGTCAACATCGATTGCGCCAAAAAACCAAACGCCGAAAACGAAATTCCCGCAGCGATGAACTGAGCGCCGCGCGGTCCGAGCAATGCGCGCATTACGGAAGACGCGGGCGTAGTTGATTCAGCCAAACCCGCCGGCCCGAGCGCCCGTAGATAAACAAAATTCACGGAGACATAAACCGCGATTACACCAAGCACACCGAGAATCAGTCCGCGTGGAAGAATTTTCCGCGCGTCGCGCACTTCGCCCCCCAGAAAACTCGATGTCTGCCAGCCACCGTATGCAAACAACACGGGCGTCATAGCGGAGCCGAACGCGATGGCCAGGTTCGCCGAAGCTGGCTGGTCCAGCACTGGCCTCCACGAAACCTGCGAAGTTGCACGCAGAAAACTGCACGCTTCGAGCACTCCAATCGCTGCGATCGCCGTCAGCGTCATCGCTGATTGCACGCGGCTTCCCGCGCGCACGCCAAAGCAATTGATCGCGGTGAGCAGCGCGAGCGCCGAGGCCGCGATAATCGAATCATTAATTTGCCAGTGTGTAAGATCGACAAAATATCGCGCGAACGTGACTGCAACGGCAGCCATCCCTCCCGTCTGGATCACGAGCAGCAGCACCCAACCGTAAATGAACGCGACTGCTGGATGGAACGCGTCGCGCAAATAGGCGTATTGCCCGCCGACGACCGGCACTCGCGCGGCTAGCTCCGCGTAGATAAACCCGCCCAACAGCGCAATCAGTCCTCCAGCGATCCACGCGCCCAGAATCAGCGCCGGTGTATGCACACGCTCCGCGACCAGGTACGGATTGATGAAAATTCCAGCTCCGATGATTCCGCCCATCACGGCCATCGTCGTGCCAAACAGCCCGAGCTGCCGCGTGAGCCTTCCGCTCCGCACCGATTCTCCAACGGAATTTTCGGTCTGCGTCATTGAACGGGCAAACCGTTTGCCTTCGAACTAAATTCTTCTACTTCAAAGCGACCCTTATTGGCGGCGGAGCAATCGGCTGTTGGCCTTTGGATTTGAGCAGATCGTTTACGCCTGGCAGTTCCTTTGCCAGCAATTTTTCAAATTCCTTTGTCACATCATCCAATTCTCGCTTGAGCGCATCGATGTAAGCATTTTGGTAATCGCCCGGTTTGCCCTCGTAGCTAAGAATCGCGCCGTATAATTGGTCGGTGTGTTCGCGCAGGCGTTCTTCGCCAGTGATCGCTCCGCCTTCCGTGGTGGCGACAATTTTCTTTCGCACCGCGTCGACTTTTCCATCGAAGTCCATCACGGTTTTGCGCACAGAATCTCCTTCCGATAGCGCCGTCCCAGCTTTCGCCAAAGCGCCACGCAAAAACAGAATGCGATCCATTAGCGCACTTTCCTCGCCGAACAAGGCGTGGACTTTCATCGCTGCGTCGTATTGTAATTTGCGATCGGCTTCGCTGAATTTCACGCGACGGTCCAAACCCACCGTCAACTTCGTCTCGGAAACTTTTCCCGCTTTCGTCATGCGCACGGTGTATGTCCCAGGAAGCAAACGTGGTCCGACAATTCCGCTGTTTGCGAGCTGCGCCGCTGGCGGAACACGCGGCGGTTTTTCGCGCATGCTCCAAATCACACGATTCAATCCCGGCCGTTTGCTCGCCGGCAGTTCATCAATCACACGGCCCGAAGCGTCGAGTACCTCGAGTTTCAGTTTCCCAAAAAGATGACGCGAGCGTTGATAGTAAGTAATGACGGCGGCGTCTGGAGGATTGTCGCCGACAAAAACGGCATCGCCGTTCGCCCAACCACCCGCTCCCTGAATCCGCTGTTGCACTGGCCGCGCTGAAACAAAGGCCGCCTCCTGTCCCAAAAGATCGACAGTCAACGCGCGCAGCGGCGTAATATCGTCGATGATCCAAATACCGCGGCCGTGCGTGGCGAGAACAAGATCGTTCTCGCGTGGCTGAATCGCGAGGTCGCGCACCGCCACCGCCGGGAAATGATTGCCTTTGAATTGCGACCAGTTTTTTCCGGCATCGATCGACACGAACAAACCAAACTCGGTACCGACGAATAGCAGGTCCGGTTTCACTGCGTCTTCTTTGATCACGTGCGCGTAACCGCGAATACCTTTCGCATCCTGCGCATTCACGAGGGGTGTCCATGTTTTGCCGTAATCGGTTGTCCGAAAAACATACGGCACCATGTCGCCAAACGTATGTCGATCAAACGCGG
>JALYUC010000022.1 GCA_030853965.1 Verrucomicrobiota bacterium
TGGCGGCGATCGGGTTCCGGCGCCCGATGAAATTCGCAATTGCTCAAGCTGGATGAAGGATGAGTTCGAAATCCTCCGACCAGATCTCGTCGTCCCCGTAGGCAAACTCGCCATTGCGCAATTCATCGCGTTCGAAAAACTCGACGAAGTCGTCGGGCGCAAATTTCGGATCACTCGCGCCGGATCGATTGTCGATCTTATCCCGCTTCCCCACCCCTCTGGCGCATCGCCCTGGCACAAACTTTCGCCCGGAAAAGAGCTGCTTGTAAAAGCGATGCGCAAAATCTCGCGCCATCCCGCGATCTGTGCATTGCAAACACAAAAGCCTCTCACACCAAGACCACAAAGGACACAACGGTGAAGAAGATTTGTGTTCCTTTGCGTCCGTTGTGGACCTCGTGCGAGTATTGCCGCGATGACTTCGCAATTACGCGTGACGGTTTGGAACGAAGACGTTCACGAACACGAGAACCCGATCTTGCGCGAGATTTATCCCAAGGGCATGCACGAATGCATCGCCGAGGGTCTGCGTGAAGATGTCGATCTTAAGGTGTGCACGGCGACCTTGCACGATCCCGAGCACGGCCTAACGAAGGAGGTCTTGGAGAACACCGACGTTCTCATTTGGTGGGGACACGCCGCGCACGGTGAAGTGAGCGAAACGGTGGTTGAGCGCGTGCTTGCGCGCATTTGGCAAGGGATGGGCTTCGTCGCATTGCACTCGTCGCATTACTCGAAAGTTTTTAAGCGTCTCATGGGCACAAGTTGCTCCCTCACCTGGCGCGAAGCGGGCGAGAAAGAACGGCTTTGGGTTTGCAATCCGGCGCATCCCATCGCGCGCGACATCGACCGCTACTTTGAAATTGAGAACACCGAGATGTACGGGGAACCCTTCGCGGTCCCAACGCCGGAGGAGATTGTCTTCATCTCGTGGTTCGAGGGAGGTGAGGTTTTCCGCTCCGGCTGCACCTGGAAACGCGGCAACGGGAAAGTCTTTTATTTCCGTCCAGGCCACGAAGTTTATCCGATCTATCATCATCCGAAGGTCCGGCTTGTTTTGCGCAACGCAGCAAAATGGGCTGCGCCCGAAGAAAAATGGATCGACAGTTGCCCGCAGGTGCCTGCGGACAAAGCAGCCGAGCCGCTCACCATCAAAGGTCCACGCATGCACAAGGAAGGCGAAGCTGGTTTCCGATAAAGACAAACTCCCGCGGGTCACATTCGCGCCGCGCAGCCAACGATTCGGAGGACAAAAATGGATAACAGAAAATCGGAGCTCGTCGCCAAGGTTCCACAGGTAACGCTTTTATTCTGGATCATTAAAATCCTGGCGACGACGCTGGGCGAGACCGGCGGCGATGCCGTCACCATGTCGTGGCTTGGCGAAACTACTGCCGAAGCCAAAGGCACCGGCTACCTCATCGGCACGGCAATATTTGGCGTTATTTTTGTTGCCGCGGTCCTCGTGCAGATCAAGGCGAAAAATTTTCACCCATTCCTCTACTGGCTGACGATTGTCGCAACGACGACGGTTGGGACTACGCTGGCCGATTATTGCACGAGATCGCTCGGCATCGGCTACACCGGCGGTTCGACCATATTGCTAATCCTGGTGATTGCGTCGCTCCTGGCGTGGCGCTGGTCAACCGGGAGCATATCGGTCGAAACTGTGAACACGCCGAAGGTCGAGATCTTTTATTGGGTCACAATCATGTTCTCGCAGACGCTGGGGACGGCACTCGGAGACTGGGTCGCGGATACCAATGACATGGGCTATGTCGGGGCCGCCGCGGTGTTTGGTGGTTTGCTCCTTCTGACCGCGCTTCTCTACTACCTGACAAGCATTTCGCGCGCGATTTTGTTTTGGGCGGCATTCATCTTGACCCGCCCACTCGGGGCCGTCGTCGGCGATTTTCTCGATAAGCCGATGGCAGAAGGAGGATTGGCTCTGAGCCGCTACACCGCGTCTCTGGCGCTCTTGGTGGTAATCGTCGCCTTGATCTTGATTTTCCCGCAGAAGCCGGCTTCAAAAGCACATTAATCGATCAGTAAAGCAATTGCAGGCCGCAATAGCCGATAAGAGCGAGCTCTTCCTCTTCCGGCACCCGAACCTGGTGGCCTAACGATGCGATCAATATGCAACGTTCGGTCAGTTTTTGCCGAATGCCAAAGTTCACTGCCAGCACGTCGCGGTCGAAACTCATCCGTGATGTGCCGTGAAGTTCGGCCATCAGGTTAGTCGATTTCGTTAACTCGATCCCGCCGACAAGTCCGTAGAGCCATTCGCTTCGCCCGATCGTGCTGGCGAGCGCGCCCCATTCGAAATCGAGAGCCACCCTCCCGAACCTTTTCGCTACCTGAAACGGTAGTTGCACCCGCATCCCATCTTCGGACAAACCGCGCCGAATCGACGAATCGATGATATTAAAGATGACACGCGGAAACATCGAGACATCGGCGCCGAATTTTTCTTCATCGAGAAATCGCCATTTCAGCGCCGCTTCGGTTCCGCCCAGTCCGCCAACTGCACCATGTCCGCGCCGTTTCAGAATCACGGGCGCCGTTTGCAAAGTCAGCTGAATGTTTTCGCCGACGCCGTAATTGATATCGATCGCTGGTGCGTCGAACGCGGTCTCACTCGAGCGCCGCTCGAATGCGACCGCGAGATTGATCTCGAACTTTCCGTTGCCCGGCGTGCCCGGATCGTCCGTGATCATCGGCGGCCCGCCTTGTCCTTGAGCGCGGTACGTTGTGCAGATTGCGAACGCCAGACAAACGATTGTCGTTAGGCGGGGCAACTGATTCCGCTGCCTGCTACGACTTCGGGGATTCAGTCGGCCCATAGACCAACAGTTTTAAGGTATTCGGCACAATCGTCGGCCGCGCTGGCGTCGCTCCGGGTGCAGGCGATGGTGCCGGCAGGAATTGCGCGGAGGGCAAATAAATCCGGTGCGTCTGAGGATCGAGCGCCATTGTTCTTGCCCGCGGTTCCGTTTTGAGTGTTTGCACGACGGAAAGTTTTTCCGGCGTTTCCTCTTTCGCGATTGTGGTCGTGCCTTCACCGCACGACGCGAATGTGAGCTGCAACGCATCATCGAAAGCGCAACCATCCACGCCGGCGCCGATCGGTACTGTCGCCAAAACTTTCCCCGTCGTCGTATCGAGCATGGCCATCAATTTGTTATGGCAGGTGACGAACAGTCGATGATGCGCGGCATCAAAAGCGATGCCGGTTGGCTCTTCGCCAGGGGCAAGTGGCCAGCGCGCCGCAACCTCGTGCTTGGCCGTGTCGATGACAGCGACCTCGTTCTTGTCTTCTAGATTGCAGTAAACGCGCCCCTCCGTGCTATCGGTCGCGGCGAATTCAGGACTGCCACCAAGCGGAATTGTGGTGATGACCTGCGCCGTCTTCGCGTCGATTACGGTGGCCGAATTCCCGGTGTGATTGAAAACGTACACCTCGCCTCGGCGCGGTTCGTAAACGAGCGCATCGGGATTTTGACCGGTGTCGATCTTCGAGATCGTCTTGAGGGTCGTTAGATCGACAACGCTGGCTTTCGCTTCTTTTCCATTCGTGGAAAAACCGCGTTGTAATTCCGGCACGGCCACAAACCCGTGCACACCCGGCGTGTCCGCGATTTCGCCGATCACTGCGTTCTTCGCTAAATCAACCACGACAACTTTCGTCGCGTGTGAAAAATAAAGCCGGTGCGCATCTGAATCGACCGTGAGAATATCCCAGCCGCCGTCACCACCGATGGGGATTTCGTTCAGAAATTTGTATGAGCCTTGCGCCGCGGCCGTGACGCTCTCGAGCACGAGAGCACATCCGATCGCCAGCACCGCATTTACACGCATTCAGCACAGCTACCGCAATCTGCAGGAAGTGCACGCCGTGATTCGACGCGTGCGTTGCGCGGCCTTATTGCCCGTCGTATAGCACGTCGCGAATGAGCGAATCGAAAACACCCACCCGTGTAAGCATTTCAGAATCGGATAAGTGGGACCTCACGCATCTCTTTGTCGATGTAAGCAAGTGGCAGGAGGATTTTGCGTGGGTGCAAAAGACCTATCCGCGATTGAAGGAATGGAAGGGAAAAGTGGGTGAGTCTGCCAAGTCTTTTGCCGGGCTACTCGAGTTTGAGAAGACGATCGATCTAGAAGTGGAGCGGCTTTATCACTTCGCCTCGCTCCAGTTAGCAGAGGACAGCGCGAACACCGAATACCTGGCGCGCATTGGGCAACTGCAAAATCTGCTTACCAAGATTGGCGAGGCGTCGGCGTTCGTTGTTCCCGAGATTCAAGCGATCGATGACGAACAATTTGCCAAATACGTTGGCGATCCTGTGCTCAAGGAATGGCGAATCAAATTGCACAAGATTCGCCGGTTGAAACCGCATGTACTTTCCGAGCCGGAGGAGCGTTTGCTTGCGCTTGGCAATGTCGCGCTCAGTGGGTATGACGACGCGTTTTCGCAGCTGACCGACGTCGATATGAAGTTCGGCGTTCTGATCGACGAAAGCGGTCAGGAGAAGTCGCTTACCCAAAGTTCCTACAGCTCATTTCTGATCAAACGCGATCCCGAGCTGCGTAAACGAGCTTTTCAGCAATTTTACGCGGAGTTTCAGGATCATCAGTACACTCTGGCTACATCGCTCGCTTATTCGGTAAAAGCCGACATTTTCCGCGCGCGTGCGCGTAATTATACATCTGCGCTCGAAGCTACGTTATTTCCCGACGATGTGCCGAGCGGTGTTTACGACCGTTTGATCAAGTCAGTTCGCGCGAACCTGACCCCGCTCTTTCGATATTTCGATTTGCGCCGGCGCGTTCTCGGTTTGAGCGAATTGCATCATTACGACACCTATGTGCCGCTGGTCGCCGAGATTGAAACACGCATTACCTTCAATGAAGCAGTCGACAAAGTTATTGCGGCGCTGCAGCCGCTCGGAAAAGAATATGTCGATGTTTTAGGCAAAGGGCTGCGCGGCCGTTGGTGCGACCGTTACGAGACCAAGGGCAAACGCAGCGGCGCGTTTTCATCCGGCAGCTACAACGCGCCCCCCTACATTCTGATGAACTACAAGGAAGACGTCTTTGCCGACGTTTACACGCTCGCGCATGAGGCTGGCCATTCAATGCACACCTGGTTCGCGCAAAAATCGCAAAGCTTCCAGAATTACGATTACCCGATTTTCCTCGCCGAGGTTGCATCGACATTCAATGAAGAGTTGCTCACGCACCACCTGCTCGAACAAACGAGCGATCCTAAAATGCGTGCCTACATCATCAACCGTCAGATTGACGATATTCGCGGCACACTTTTCCGACAAACGATGTTCGCCGAGTTCGAGAAGGTCATCCACAGCGTCGAAGAGACCGGTGCCGCCCTGACGCTCGATGTTTTCAAAACTGAGTACCACAAACTTCTCCAAAGCTACTTTGCCGAGAATTTCGTTCTCGATCCGCAAGTCGATCTCGAATGTCTGCGCATCCCTCATTTCTACAGCGCGTTTTACGTTTACAAGTACGCCACGGGAATTTCCGCGGCCGTGGCGCTCTCGCAGCGCGTGCTATCCGGCGAAGCCAGTAGCGTTGAGGCGTATCTTAATCTTCTCCGCTCCGGCGGATCGAAATTCCCGCTCGAGACTCTGAAAGCCGCTGGAGTCGACATGGCTACACCGGCCCCCATCGATAGTACGCTACGGTTGTTCGAGAGACGCGTTGCAGAACTCGAAGAATTATTACTGCGGTAGGGACCGACCATTGATCGGCGTTGGCAAGGTCTTTGCTTAAGACCATGCATGAGTTTCGAATGGCGGTTTCGCGCGGCCTGCGGTTATGCCGAACTTGGCATGACCCGCGAATCTATTGCCGAACTGGATGCAATCGAGTGCCGGTTTCAAAACCGGCCGGAAGTCCTCCAGCTTCGCCTCCATCACTTGATGCACAGAAAAAGCTGGTTACGCGCGTTGACCGTGAGTCGCAAACTCTGCCGGGTCGCACCTGATTGCGGCGCTGGGTTTTTACATGCCGGCTTCTGTTTGCATGAATTGGGAAAGACGGCAGCCGCTAAAGATCTTCTGCTCAAAGGCCCCGTCGCCCTCCTAAACGAGCCAATCTATTACTATAATATGGGCTGCTACGATGCCCTTCTTGGCAACGTCGAGGAAGCGCGCTGCCATCTTCACACCAGTTTCAGAATGGATTCGAGTTTCCGCGAATTGGCCAAGAAGGATCCTGATCTGAAAGCCGTCCAGGCGTTGTTATAACCTGGAGAGACGGGCTCCGTCCCGTCCAAGAAGATGTGGACGATACAGAGGTCGTCCCTCCATCTTGCGTGAATGCAACTTGATGCCGGCCAATTGCAGCAACGCTTAGAGCCCCTTTTTCAGGAGAACTTCGAAAAGCTCGGCGAATTGGGCGCGGCTATTTCCGTGTGGCAAAACGGAAAAGCGATTGTCGATCTTCATGGCGGCTTCCGAGATGCCGGCCGCGAACATCCCTGGACCGAGGATACGATTGTGCTGATCTGGTCCGCGACCAAGGGTATCGGCAGCGCATGCCTGTTGCACGTTTTGCAGGAACACAAGATCGACATCACGCGGCGCGGCGCGGAGTTTTGGCCGGAATTCGCGCAGGGCGGAAAAGAAAACATCACTCTCGCCCAATTGCTTTCGCATCAAGCCGGGCTGTGCGCATTGGATCGACAAGTAGATGTCCTCGATTACCCGGCCGTGATCGACGCGTTGGAAAAACAGAAACCGCTCTGGCCTCCCGGCAGCGCTCACGGCTATCATGCGCGCACCTTTGGATTTCTGCTCGACGAACTAGTGCGTCGAATCGAAGGCGAAACTATCAGCGACTATTGGCGCAAAAAATTTGCCGAACCCTTGAAGCTCGACCTTTGGATCGGCCTGCCGGAAAAAGAAAATGCTCGCGCCGCAACGATCTACCCGGCCAAAGCCGGGAAAACGCCGGAACCCGCAAAATTTTATGTCGATCTTGTCACGCCAGGCACGCTGGTGCGCAAAGCGTTCACTTCGCCCTATGGACTGCATGCGGTCAGTGCGATGAACAATCCTTCGAACCGCGCGCAACCGAACGCTTCCTTCGGCGGTTTCGCCACCGCCCTCTCGCTGGCGAAATTTTACGCCATGCTCGCAAACGGCGGCGAGATCGACGGCCACCTATTCTTTACAAGCGAAACTTTGAAATGGATGACCACAACTTTGACCGACGGGATCGACCGAGTCTTTCAAATCCCAACCGCGTTCGCCGCTGGCTTCATGAAAGACTCTCAAGAGTCGAAGCGCCAGATTTTCGGTAGATCAACATCTTCATTCGGTCATCCAGGAGCGGGCGGCAGCCACGCCTTTGCCGATCCGGAAAACGGAATTGCGTTCGCCTACGTTATGAACCAGATGAAACAATCGTTATTGCCAAACGAGAAATCACTCCGACTAGTGGAAGCGATTTATCGATAGCGCACGCAACCACTACTCGCCGATTATCGTGATCGAGATTTTCCGCCGGTGTGAATCTTGCCGGTGTTCGAAGAGAAAAATTCCCTGCCACGTGCCGAGTTGCATTTTTCCTTCGACGATCGGCACGGTTTCGCTGGTCCGAGTTAAGACCATCCGAATGTGCGAGGGCATGTCGTCGGGGCCTTCGTCGTCGTGCTCGAATCTTTGATTTTCCGGGACCAGCTTGTCGAAGAACTTTTCTAAATCACGGCGCGCTGCCGGAGCAGCGTTTTCCATCGTGATCAAACTGCAGCTGGTGTGCCGAACAAACATCGTGACAATTCCGTCGCGCACGCCGCACTTGTCGATCTTCGCCTGTACCTCATCTGTGATTTCGTATGTGCCTTTGCCGTTCGTATGAAGGTCGAACATGTCATGATGCACCTGCATAAATTCGGCGACAAAATTAACATTGGCAGAAGAAATAGTCGCGCGTTGATCTTTGCGTTGGCCAGTGGCCTAATACCTGATCGATGCAAGATGATCTCGAGCGCGTGCTATTTGACGAGGCGACGATTTTCCGGCGGCTCGACGCAATCGCCGCGCAGATCTCGGAAGACTATCGCGACCGCGAACTAACCGTGATCGCGGTCTTGAATGGCAGTTTGATGTTCATGTCGGACTTACTGCGGCGGATTCCGTTGCCGTTAAAATTGGATTGCCTCAGCGTGGCGAGTTATCACGGAAAAGCGCAAACCAGCGGCGAAGTAATTTTTAAGCAAATCGCGCCGCCGGACGTCGCGGACCGACATATTCTCATCCTCGATGATATCCTGGACAGCGGCCATACGCTGGCCGCCGTTCGCGAAAAATTGGAGACGGCGAAACCGCGTAGTATCCGCGTTTGCGTGCTGCTGAAGAAAAAGAAACCGCGCGCACGAACGGTTGATGCCGACTACGTGGGCTTTGAGATTGAGGACGAGTTCGTGGTGGGCTACGGACTCGATTTTATGGAGCGCTATCGCAATCTTCCGTGCATCGGCGTCCTGCGAAAGGAATTAATTGCGCCGCCAAACTGATTTTAGATGAAAGTTCACGTACAGTTTTATTCGCAGTTGCGGGACCTGGCCGGCGCGCCAGAACTCGATGTCGATCTTGCCGACGCGGCGACGGTCGCTGATTTGCTCGAAAGCCTTTATGAGAAGACGCCGGCGCTGCGCTCACGCGACAAAAGCATTCTGGTCGGAGCCGGCGTGGAGTTTGTGGACCGAAAGTACGTGATTAAGCCCGGCGAAGAGATTTCAATTATGCCGCCAGTGCAGGGCGGCTGAATAATTTGTAGCCACGGCGCTCTGTCGCCGTGTCGCGCCCCGACAGAGCGGGGCGGCTACAGATCAGTCGCGAAAATTCTTGAAATTGGTGGCGACGCCGAAATCGCGGCTTTTTACAAATTGAATTACTGCCTGCAATTCGTCTCTTTTTTTTCCAGTGACGCGTACTTGTCGATCTTGCAACTGGCTCTGCACTTTGAAATTTTGCGATTTGATCGCCTGAATAATTTCCTTGGCCTTATCACCTTCCAAGCCCTGCTGGATTTTCAATTCCTGTCGCGCGTGCCCGATTGATGAAATCGCGGGCTCGACCTGCTCGACATTGCGCAGATCAACCCCGCGTTTGGAAAGTTTGCCGATAACGATCTCGCGCAGGCCGCGCAAGCGTGCCGCATCTTCCGCCGTCAGCACGATCTTGTCTTTTTCGGGAATAATTTCCGTCTTGGTATCCTTGAAATCGAAACGCGTGGCGAGCTCCTTGCGCGCCTGATTGAGCGCGTTATCGATTTCCTGCGTGTCCACTTCGGAGACGATGTCAAAGGAAGGCATAAGCGGTTTGGATTTTAGATTTTGGACCCATTCGACTCGCCTTGCTCGCTCAGGACAAGTTTTTAGATTGGGAGCCGCAAATGAATTTTGCATTTTGCCGCACGGACCCGTCCTCTGGCGGGATCGACCCGCCTTCGCGTACCGCTAGTCCGGCTCGGACCTACGGCGCGGCGGGCAATTACATTTGCATCGCTGCATTTTCGCTCGCACTGGCAGGTTGCGAGCCACAGAACGTCCGGGAGGAAAAAGCGTTGCGCCGACAGCTGGCGTACGAATTACGCCATCACGCATATCAAAGCGCAGTGCCGCTTGCGCGCCAACTGGTGCAGCGTCAGCCGCAAGACAACAGCGCCTGGAAGCGACTAGTGCAAGCGCAGGTCGGGTTGCACGATTTCGATGGCGCGAAGCAATCGTTGGCAGACTGGCGCAACGCCGTTCAACCTTCACCGCATCGAGCGGAGGAATACGACGGCGACATTGCCCGGGCCGAAGGCGATCTAGCCGGCGCGCTGCGCGCGTGGCAAAAGTCAGCGTCCAATCAATCAAAGAACCACCGTGTTCTCAAGAAAATTGCCGCGCTCGAGCAAAGCCAGCAACATTGGAATGAAGCGATCGCGGCGTGGACTGCATCACTCCAAGTTCAGGACAATGCGCCGGCTCGAATCAATCGGGCCGTCTGTCTCCGGCGATTGCACCGGTGGGACGAAGCGTTTCAAGACTGGCGTCGAGCCAAACAAATCGGCCCGGATGAGCCCGATGTGCATCATTGGTCGACCCTCTTCGAAAATGTCGGGAAGTTTCTAGATCAAATCGGGGAGTTGGACGCGAAATTGGAGGTGCTGCCTGGCGATCTCGGCTTGCTTTGTGATCGTGCGCTTCTGTTGCTGCGCACTGGCGATGCCGAGCTTGCATTGGATGATTGCCAGGCCGCTGCGCGACAGGCACCGTGGGCCTTGCGTCCGAAATTGTTTGCCGGCCTTGCGCTCATCGCATTAAACCGCGCCAAGGAATGTGAGCGATTGTCGATCAAGCAACCGCTGCGTTTGGAAACGATGACGCCGGCATTTCTCGAGACGATCAGCCGACTTGATTCCGCGATCCTGGTCGAACCGAAGAGCGCTGAGCATTTTGCGGCGCGCGCCTGGCAGTTGAACGAGATCGGGCAACCAATTCTGGCCTTACAGGACGCCGAGACCGCCGACCGGCTCGATGAAAAAAACGCGGGTGCGTGGGCCGAGGCGAGTTACGCGCTGACCAAACTTGGCCGGGGAGGCGAAGCCTTCGGCGCGATCAAACACGCGACCGAGCTCGACCCGAATCTCGCCGCCGCGTGGCAATATCGCGGGGAACTGGAAATGCAACGGGGCGATAACCTCGCGGCAATCGATTCCCTCTCCCGCGCTCTGAATATTGAGCAAACGGTGATGGCATTACAAAAACGGGAAGAATGCTATCGCCGCGCAGGCCTGCACGCCCGGGCCGATGAAGATCAGCGCGTGTTGCAGCGACTTACGTCTCGTGGGGTAAATGAGAAATAGCCATCAATCGAAACGCAAAGCAATGACGGGATCGATTTTCAAGGCGCGGCGCGCCGGAAAATAACACGCAGCGAAGGCCGCTGCGGCCAACACTAAAGTGACGCTGCTAAAAATCAGCGGATCACTCGGATTAACGCCGTAAAGAAAAGTGCTGGCGAGGCGCGTGGAAGCGAAAGCAGCGAACAAGCCGACGGTCAGACCGATCACGGCAAGCAGCATTCCCTGCCGCAAAACAAGCTGGAGTACTTGATTGGCCTGTGCGCCGAGCGCCATGCGAATGCCGAGCTCGCGGGTGCGTTGACTAACCGAATAGGCCATCACGCCGTAAACGCCAACGGACGCAAGAATGAGCGCGAGCACGCCGAGACCGCCGAGGATGACTGCGCCCATCCAGGAAGGCCAGAGCGCGAAGGCCATATGATCGCGGATTGTTTTCTCATAAGTAATCGGAATGTGGAGGTCGATGTCGCGAACGATGCGATGCGTTTCGCCGAGCATAAGTCCGGGCGCGCTTGCCGTGTGCACAAA
>JALYUC010000042.1 GCA_030853965.1 Verrucomicrobiota bacterium
GCGAAGAACGGGTTGTGGACTTTCTCTTCCCCAACCGTCGTCATCGGACCGTGGCCGGGACAGATGATTGTTTCGTCCGGTAGAATCAGGATTTTTTCGAGATTATTTCGAAGCGCCTCTTCATACGAGACGCTGCCGCCGCCCATTGATCCGGCAAACAGCGAGTCACCCACAATAGCGACCTTGCGCGCGAGCCCATTCACCACGTACGTCATTCCTCCGCGCGAATGTCCCCAGGTCAGCCGTGTGTCGATGTCGATCTTGCCCAGACGAAAACTTTTTCCTTCGTCGATCGGGTCCGCCCCGGCAATCGCTTCGCGATTCGAAATAAATACGGGAGCTCCGGTCCTGCGTTTGAGTTCGGCCAGCGCGGCAATGTGGTCGCTGTGCGCATGGGTAAGCAGAATCATCTTGATGCTGACGTTCTCTTTCGTAGCGAGGCGCATCATTTCGGTGCAATCCGCTCCCGTGTCGAATGCCGCTCCGTCCTTCGTCTTCGGGTCCCATACGAGATACGAATTGACTGCCATGTCGTGATAGCGCGTGTTGAATTGGGCGAGACCGTTCACCTCCGCCGTCTTTTTTGGCTGCCATCCGCCCGTCGCGAATTCGCTCAACGCGCGTGCCGCGAGACCGAGGACCGGCGCCACGCGTAATAGTGTCAGCTCATCAAAATCGCCCGCCCGAAGTTTGCGCAGGGTTTGCGAACTGACCCGCGCTTTTTCCGCCAGCTCAGTATCGGAAAGACGCAAGCCGCGCTGCGCCTTGCCGATAATGTCGGAAAAATTATCTTCGAGTGGAATCATCGTTCAACTTGTTGTATTGCCGGTTGGATTTGTTGATCGACACGCAAATCCCAAATCCGATCCAACGCCAGTTTCTCAAATATCGCGGCCACGTCGATAACAGAAAACTCCTTACCCGTTTCTCTTTCAATCGACGTCATGGCGACGTTGGCAATGCCGCAAGGAATGATGTGATTGAATGGTGAGAGATCGCCGCAAACATTCAGCGCAAACCCGTGCATCGTGATCCAGTGGCGCACACCGACCCCGATTGATGCGATTTTGCGGTTTTCGACCCACACTCCAGTCAGTGCCTCGCGCCGCGTTGCTGGAATTTCGTATTCCGCCAGAAGATCGATGAGCGATTGCTCGAGCCACCGCAGATATCGGTGCAAGTCCTCTCCGCAACGCCGAAGATCGACAATCGGGTAACCCATCAATTGTCCTGGGCCGTGATAAGTGGCTTGGCCGCCGCGATTGATCGGGAAAAGCGGGTGCGGCAGATGGGACGTGCCGAGCAAGCTCGATCGATCTGGCGTGCGTCCAATGGTGTAAACCGGTTCGTGTTCGAGCAAAAGCAATTCGTCTTCCGACGAACGATCTTGCCGCTTTTTCGCGACAATTTCCTCCTGCAAAGCGAGCGCTTCCGCAAAATTAATGCGACCCAACCAGCGCACACAAAAGTCGCGGTTCATATTTGCGCGCCTCCAGGCACACCAAGTCTCGTCACTTCCTGCGAACGCACATGCGTTAATCCGATCGCAAGCGCGTCGGCCGCATCCGCATCCGGCGTTTCCGTCAAGCCGAGAAGCGCGCGCACCATGAACGCGACCTGGTTCTTTGCCGCGCCGCCGCGTCCAACGGTCGCCTGTTTGATACGCGTCGGCGCATATTCAAATACCGGAAGTCCATTTTCCGCCGCCGCCAGAATGGCGGCGCCGCGCGCCGCGCCGAGCAGAATCGCCGTCTTATAACTCTGCACGTAAATCACAGCCTCCAGTGCACAGCAATCCGGTTCATGCTGGCGAATCAATTCCGCTAATCGGTCGCGAATCGCCACCAGACATGACGACGACCGCAGCGAGCTCGCATTGTGGATCGTACCGAAATAGAGGGCTCGCGTTTTCCCATTGTTTGCATCGACAATCGCCACGCCGGTGTGGCGCAAGGAAGCGTCGATAGCGAGAACGCGCATGGTTAGTGAGCAATTGCCCCCAACACAAGAAAGACGCAACCGGCGGCGCCGAACACCAAGCTAACGATCCAAAATTGTCTCTTCTTTGTCAGCGCGGAGATCGCGGCGACCGCGATCGCAATTTGAAACAGGGTTACGCCGCGCGCGAAAACTTCGTGCCGATGGAAATTTTTCTTGGCCTCCTTCTCTTTGTGTTCAGCTTCAGATTTGATTCCGGTCTGCTCTTCTTCGTATCTCGCCGCTTTGGCGCGGTCTTTTTCGTCCGCCGCGGTTGCGAGCGACATTTTCGCGTCGAGCACCGCGGCCTTGATGCTCTTCGCCTGGTAATAGCCCCATTGATCGGAGGCTTCGATCTGGCTCATCATCGCTTCATTGGCATGTTTCCCGGAAAGAAGGCCGGTGATCGCTGCGAGAACGGCGAGAATCGCGGTACTCAGCGCCACCCAGGAAATCCACATCTCTCCGCTGTGTTCGGCGCTGTGATGGACGTGTTCGTGTAAACCCTCCAGAGGAACTTCTGCTTCTTCCACGTGTCTTAGCTTAAGATCGACCATCGCCCGTTCAAGACCGAATCGACAAGTTGAAGTCGGACTAGTCCTGTCCGAAAAATTTCAATAGCAAAAGTTCCGTCGTCCCTTTTTCCTCAAAATAAAATCGGACGGCGCCGTCGCGGCTATGCTCACCTTCCGGCAGCGCACTGGTCTTACGGCGATAATGAACCTGATGAATTCCCGGATGCGAACGCAAGTAGAGTTCGCCCCAGCCTTCAACCAACAACGCGGTGTCTATTTTCCGGATGAGCAATGCTTCGAGCGCAGAACGCTCGTATTCGTGGTAAGCGACCTTGTTTTCAGCTTCGACCGCGGCGTACAGCAAACCATCGCTGGGGAAAATTCCGGCGGCGGGTAACGCGCCCCATGTCGACACCACAATGGCGAGCCGAATACGCGGGTCGCGCCCGCGACGTGCGTTGCGCAAGGAAAACGTATTGAGCGCTATCTCAATTACGTCGGCGTTTCCCGCACGCACGCTGATAGAGAGATGGTCGATACGGTCGGCATTTTGATTTGCCTCAATTCGGTAGCCAATCGGCTGACCAACGACATGAACGATGTTGCCAACTCCCCCGCGCAGCTCTTCTCGCGAGAGCGAGGGAACTGACTTTGTATCCATCGGCGCAAAATGGCGGCGCTACTACCGATTGTCGATCTTATCGGCGTCCGACTGCGACGCCAGCACGCAGCGGAACCCGTAAATCACGTCGCGTTCATTGCGATCGACCACATTGCGGTACGACGATTGCATTTCCAGCCGATTGCTCGTTGCCCACGAACCGCCGCGCAAAACACCCCAATCGCGGCCCACGTTTCCACTGCTTCCTTTATAACCTTCCACGCACCACTCCCACACATTGCCGCCGAGATCGTAAATGCCGAGCGGGTTTGGTTTGAAACTGCCCACCGGCATGGTTGTGCCCCGGTGCTGTTGTTCGTTGTAATTGCCCACGCCCGCCGGCGGCGGCCATTGCTTTCCCCACGGAAATTCATTGCGAATTTTTCCATCGCGCGCCTCAGGTGTGCCTCCTCCTTCGTTAGGCAAACCAACCGCCACGCTCCATTCCAAGTCGGTTGGCAATCGATACAATTGTCGATCTTCGAGCACGTTTTCCTGACGCTCTTTGTCCGTCAGCCATTTGCAAAAAGCCACCGTATCGAACCAGTTCACTTTCACCACTGGATGCGTGGGACCTTGGGCGAAATCAGCCATGTCACGGCGGCGGCCCGTCGCAGAACAAAACGCGTCGTAATCCTGTATGCGCGTTTCCCACACCGAAATGCGCGCGTTGCCCAGCGAAACGAATTTCATTCCGAGCGAGTTCGTCCACGGTTGCCCCGGTTCAGGGCCGAGGCCTTTTTCCAGGCGCGCAGCCAGAAACGCCTGCTGCGTCGGATCGACCTTGCCGCTGACGGAAGTCGATTTATAACCGGTCAGTCGAAGTTCGTAAGTAACCGGACCGGGTTTCACTTCCTCGATCACCAGTGGCGTCTGACCAAGTTCGCTGCCGTTCGCCACCACTGTCGCGCCGCCGGGCGCGCTCGTGATTTTGACGCTGCCGTTTGCGAATATAAAATGCGCGGCATTCTCATGTTGCCCTTCCACGATCAGCGATTGGTGCTCATCTGGCCAACCATCCAGACGCGCGACGAAATCATGCGCCCGCGCCGGCAGTTCGATGTGCAAGGGCGTTCGGCCACGCAAATTTCCATCCACAATTACATCTGCGCCGGGCGGCTCGCTGGTGACGTTGACCGCGGCGTTGACGAACGCGAACGATTTCCGTGCCGTCTCGCCGCGCTGAACTTCAATCGTGTCGCGCATTTCCCAATCTCCTCGGTGCGCGA
>JALYUC010000188.1 GCA_030853965.1 Verrucomicrobiota bacterium
GACGCTGACCGTCCATTCCATCTCCGCATCGATCAGCGTCACATCCGCGGCCGCCCCCGCTGACAGATTTCCCGCGTCAAGCTTCAACAAGTTAGCCGGCTCGACCGTGTACATTTCTATCAATCGCACGAGGTCGATCTTGCGATGTTTATGCACGAGCCGATCGAGGAAAATTCCCAGTTCGGTTTCGAGTCCGACGATCCCAAAAGGCGCTGCATCAAACTCCACTTCCTTTCAAAATCCGCATGCGGAGCGTGATCGGACGCCAAGATCGACAATGTTCTGTCGGCGATTCCTTCCAGCAGCGCGTCGACATCTGCCTGAGATCTGAGCGGCGGATTCGTTTTATAATTTGTGTCGAAGTTTTGAATCGCTTCGTCGGTCAATGCAATATGATGCGGACAAACCTCGCCGCTGATTTTGATTCCCCGCGCACGCGCCTCGCGAATTAATCGAACGCTAGCTGCGCAGCTGACGTGCTGGCAATGGATGTGATGGTCGCAAAGTTCTGCGAGCAAAATGTTGCGCATCACGATCGCTGCTTCACCCGCTGCGGGCCACCCGGGCAAACCAAGCAAAGTGCTCCAGTAGCCTTCGTTCACCACGCCGCCGCCGACGAGATTGTAATCCTGGCAATGATCAAGCACGGGTAATCCGACCATGCGCGCGTATTCAACCGCGCGCCGCATGACCTCGTGGTTTTGAATGCAACGGCCGTCGTCCGTGATTGCGACCACGCCGGCTTGCGCCAGGGAACCGATCGGCGCCAGTTCTTCGCCCGCAAGATTTTTTGAAATCGCACCGCTAGGCAAAATATTCACGCCTGCGACAGCTGTCGCGCGACCCTTGATCCACGCGATCGTGCTGGCAGTGTCGGCAACCGGCAATGTATTCGGCATACATACGATCGTCGTAAATCCACCTGCAGCCGCGGCGCGTGCGCCCGATTCGATCGTTTCCTTATGACTGAACCCCGGCTCGCGCAGATGCACGTGCATGTCGATCAAACCCGGCGCGACGATGAGCCCACTCGCGTCGATCTCTTCAATTTCCGCGTGCTGCCTTCCGCCTTCCGCCTTCTCCGCAATTCGCCCTTCGATTATCGCAAGATCGACAACTTCATCGCGCTTGTTCGCTGGATCGATGACGCGCCCGTTGCGAATGATGGTCGTGTTCACGCGACGCCTCCGCAGAGATAAAGAACCGACATGCGCACGGCGAGACCGTTCGTAACCTGATCTAGAATGACGCTACGCGATCCGTCCGCGACTTCGCTGTCGATCTCGACGCCGCGATTGATCGGGCCGGGATGCATAATCAAACAATCGGGCTTCAACAATCTCGCGCGCTCTTTTGTTAAACCGAAAAGCCCCCTGTATTCGCTGATCCCCGGAAAATATTCTTTGCGCTGACGTTCGTGCTGAATGCGCAACAGATTCACCACGTCGGCTTCGGGGAGAACGTTGTCGATCTGGTGCGAGATGTTGGCGCCGAGTTTCTCGAAATCGCGCGGCACCAATGTGCTTGGCCCGACGAGCGTGACTTTCGCGCCGAGCTTAAGCAGCCCGAAAATGTTCGAGCGCGCAACGCGGCTGAAAAGAATGTCGCCGACAATAACGACGTGTAGTCCTTCGATCTTCCCGCGCTTTTCGCGAATCGTGTAAAGATCGAGAAGCGCTTGCGTCGGGTGCTCATGCGCGCCGTCGCCCGCGTTGATCACGCTGGACTTCAAGCGCTGGGCGAGAAACTGCGGCGCGCCCGCGGAACTATGTCGCAGGACAAGAATATCGGCGTGTAAAGCTTCGAGATTGCGCGCTGTGTCTTTCAAGGTTTCGCCTTTGGTCAAACTCGACGTGCTCGCTGAGATATTGATCACATCTGCGCTCAACCGAAGCGCGGCCAGCTCAAACGAGGTGCGTGTCCGCGTACTCGGTTCGACAAAGAAATTGACCAGCGTTTTACCGCGCAGCGCCGGAACCTTCTTAATCTCGCGTACGCCGACCTCTTTGAATGCGTCGGTCGTCTCCAAAACGAAGTTGATTTCGCCCGCGGATAGCTCGCGCAGTCCGAGCAAATCTTTGCGATTCCAGCGCGTGTTCATTCTCTTAATAACCACACCGCGTCGGGTTCGCCGTCGGTTCGCTCCAGTCGAACCCGGACTTTTTCGTTTTCAGCCGTCGGTAAATTTTTGCCGACGTAATCCGCGCGAATGGGCAGCTCGCGATGGCCGCGATCGATTAGCGCAGCGAGTTGGATGCGGGCCGGCCGGCCGAACGAGCTGATTGCGTCCATGGCCGCGCGCACGGTTCGGCCAGTGAAAAGAACATCGTCGACAATGATCAGGGTGCGGCCCTCAAGTGGCAGCGGAAGTTTCGAAGCGCGCACCACCGGCAATTCGGTGCGCGTCCCGACGTCATCCCGGTGCATCGCAACATCGACAATTCCTGTGGGAATTTCGACCCCTTCGATCTCACGGATGAATTCCGCGATCCGCCTCGTAATCTCCACCCCGCGCGACGGAATTCCCGCGAGCACGACTACTCTAAGCTCGGGGTTGCGCTCGATGATCTCGTGCGTGATGCGCCGCAGCGCGCGGCGAATCGCTTCGGCATCCATCACCGGGATGGCGGCAGACGCAGCCTGATTTTTCTTAGTATCGTTCATTACATTCCTTGGCGACCTCACCGGATCGCGTTAAAGGAACAAAATTATTTAGGAAGTTATCGTAGTTTCTGCGCGCGGCTCCTTCAATCGTTTCGCCCGCCAGTTGGAGCGGTGTTTCACAATCCAATCGAGCAAGGCCTTTTCAAAACCTATGTCCGTGCCGGCCTTCTCGCTCTCGATCCACTTGTGCTTCAAAATTTCTTCGCGCTCGGCCAGGAACTCTTTGTAGAGCACGGAGTTCTTAACGAACTTGGACTGCGCTTCCTGGGACGAAGGCATGTCGCGATTTTTCATAAAAGTTGGAATGAGTCAATAAAATGAAACGTCCAGCATTCGACGAAGTTTCTGCCTGATTTATTTAGCATACTCCGGGCCGTCCTCGTAATTCGCACTGGTCACGCCAGCATTTCGCGAATGCGCGCGGCGATTTTTTTGAACTCCGCCGTGACAGGCGATTGTCGATCTTCGCCCGCGATTGGCATACCGCGATCCCCCGCTTCGCGTGTGGCGATGTCGATCGGTATCTGGCCGAGTAAAGGCACGCGCAACCGTTTCGCTTCCCGCTCTCCGCCGCCGCTGCCAAATATATCGTATCGTTTGCGGTCTCCTGGACAGACGAAGTAGCTCATGTTCTCAATTAGGCCGAGCACTGGCACATTCACTTTTTCAAACATGGTCGCAGCCTTGCGCGCGTCGATGAGCGCGACCT
>JALYUC010000048.1 GCA_030853965.1 Verrucomicrobiota bacterium
GATTGCTCGACGTGCTCGACGATCGCGAGAAAAAAATTATCTTTCAACGATTTGGTCTCGACGGCGGCAAGCCGAAGACCCTCGAGGAAGTCGGCAAGAAGTTCGGCGTCACGCGTGAGCGTATTCGCCAGTTGCAGAATATTGCGCTGTCGAAGCTGCGCCGCGCGCTTGGCAAGAAAGAGCGGCCGGTCGACGTCGAACTGCCGGTCGAAGCTTAGGCTTGTCCTGAGCGCAGTCGAACGGATCGACAACTTCATTTAAAAACGCGCGGATGAAACGTCCGCGCGTTTTATTTTACAGTGCGCAATTGCACGCAATCGACCAGAGATGTGCCGGCGCGCACATCGCTGATGATCACTAACTGATCCCCCGACGCAGCCAACTTTTTCGTGCGCAAAAATTTCACGGCCGCCTCGATCGTCGCATTTGGATCTTCGGTAAATTCCATTTGCACCGGATAAACGCCCCAGGATATCGAAAGCTGCCGGCGAACTTCTTCACTCGGGGTAAATGCAAAAATCGTCGCGTGCTCCGGGCGCAGGTTGGAAACATTGCGCGCCATTGTCCCGTGTCGTGTAAAGACGATGAGTTCCGCCCGTCGGAGTGAGTTTGCCAAAGCGACCGCGGAGGCGACGGTTTTCTGCCGCATATCTTCGAGGATCGCTGATTTCGCATAGCCGGCGCCGCCGCTGCGCTCGATGCGTACCGCCACCCGATTCAACACTTCAACACACTCGACCGGGTAGCGACCGACGGTGGTCTCACCGCTGAGCATGACCGCATCAGCTTGCTCGTAAACCGCGTTGGCCACATCAGTAATTTCAGCCCGTGTGGGCATCGGATTTTCAATCATTGATTCGAGCATGTGCGTCGCCACCACTACTGGTTTACCGAGACGCAGGCACATCTTGACGATGCGCCGTTGAATAATCGGCAGCTCTTCCATCGGGCATTCGATTCCCAGATCGCCGCGCGCGATCATGATCACATCGGCGGCCTTGATAATCTCTTGGAGCGAGTGCACCGCCGATTGGTCCTCGATTTTAGCAACGATTAATGCCCGGCTTTTTTTCCTTATCAGGATGCGACGCAGTTCTTCAATGTCGCGTTGCTCACGCACAAAACTTAGCGCGAGAAAATCCACTTCCAGTTCGACGCCGAGCGTGACATCGAGCATGTCTTTTTTCGTGAGCGGCGGCAGATTGACCCGCACTCCGGGCAGGTTGATGTGCCGGCGAGAACCGAGTGTTCCGGGGGTAAGAACTTTGCAGCGGATTCGGTTCGCGCGCTTCGCCAGCACGAGCAGCCGCATCATGCCGTTGTCGACTAAAACGGTGTCCCCGACCGAAATGTCCTTCACCAGCCCTTCGTAGTTAACGTCCACGGAAAACTTTTCCTCGCTTTTGGCTCCGCGAACGGTGAACTCCAAAATGTCTCCGGGCTTTAAGTGCAGATCGGTCTTGAGCTCACCGGTGCGAATGGCCGGGCCTTGTGTATCCAGTAAAATTGCGACCGGTCGGCCGGCTTGCCGCGCTAGCTCGCGAATGCACGGCACCGCCTCACGAACCCAGCCATGTTCTGCATGGCTCATGTTGAATCGGAAAACATCCGCGCCTTGTTCGATTAACTGCCGCAGCGTTTCCGTTTTTTTAGTCGCCGGACCCAGCGTGCAAATGATCTTGGTCTTGCGCATCAAATGCAGAATCCAAGCCCTGTTTGGAGAAGCAATATACTTTTCGACACAAAAAAAACGCGGCGCATCCCTTTCAGGCGCGCCGCGTTGCAATCAACAAACGTAAATTATTTCAGTTTCCCCTGGATTTCTTTCGCCATGCTCAGGTGCTTTTGGATCACCTTGGATGTTTTCTCCGCAAATTTCTTGAGGTCGGGATCACTTCCACCGCTCGCCTGCTTTTGGAATTCAGCCAAGTCTTTTTCATGGTCCTTCACCATCATGTCCATGTAATCCTTATCCGATTTCCATTTGCCGGCCGATTTCGCGGCCGGAAGCGTTACGCCTTCCTCTTTGGCCAACGCCATCAGTTCATTGTTCGCCTTCCCGTGATCGGTCATCATGCGATTTCCGAAGTTCTTTACATCGGCGCTTTGTCCGTTTTGCGCCGCTAACTTACCCCACTCCACTTCCATCATGCCACCTTTCGCCGCATTCATCATGAAGGATTTGTCTTGGCTACTAAGTTTGCCTTTGGCCGCCGCTGGTGACTCGCCCTTCTTTGGCGCAGGCGTAGGGCTGTTCGAACTCAGCCCGCCTTTCAAGGGCGGATATGGCCTTAGTGCCTTGGCTGCGTCGGCTAGACAAAGCGCGCCGATAGCAACGACTGAAATTATTATAAATTTATTTTTCATAGATTGTTTGGTTGAGTCTGTCCAAGTGCGCCGGACGTTCCCGGCATTTGAGATTCGCATCTTCATCTTAGCTTGGACGTGAGCGCAAGCCAACGCTTCAATTCTGCGATAAGTAACTGTAGCTAAGATTGACGGTTATCTCGGCCAAACTGGTTCGGGAACGACCTACGCTGGCGTGGTCCCCCCTCGATATGAGCTTTCGACGCGCTCAGCCACATCTTTGTAGCCATAATCGGCTTCATAAATTTGCTTCATGCAGTTGAGCGATTTTTCCCGCTCGCCCATCTGGTCGTAAACCAGGCCGAGATTGTAAACGATTTCCTTCTTCATCGCGTCCATCGATAAAATCTCCTTCGCCGCCTCCTCCAGTTGTTTAATCGCCAAATCGCCCATCCCAAGCTCGCGGTAGCAAAGGCCGAGCAAATTCATCGCTTTGAGACGCGCATTAGGATTTTGCCGGGCACGTTGCAGCTCGGGCAGCGCTTCTCGAAAATCGCCCGCGTTCACCAGATGCTCGCCCAGCTCGAAACGAAGTTGCAGGTCAGTCGGATTTCGCTCGACGCGTTTTCGCGCCTCGTCAATCAACAGCGCAGAGCGCGCTTTTTTTGCGGCTTTCAACTGCTCGCTTCTTTTCTGATACGACTCCTCGCCTGGCGGATGTGTGGAAAGAAATTCCTCGTGGGCGGCGATCTCGCCCTCCGACCCGCGCATTTTCAACTCCGAAACTTTGCGAGCAAGCCCGGTATCGCTGCCGCCGGTCAAATCAGCCGCATATTGATACCAGGATGCCGCCGTTTCCAAATCGTCCTTGTCCTCGTTCAACGCTCCGAGTCTTTTTGCAAGATCGACATTTTGCGGCTCAGCTTGATGCCGTGCATAAGTTTCAGCGATCTGCTGGTCGAGCGATTCGCCGCTCAACTTCATTCGGGTTTGCTGTTCCAGCGAAACAGCCACCTCTTTATCTTTGATCAACTCGCGGTAACTCTCTGCTTGCGTCCAACCGCCGGTCGTCATCGAGGCATGAGCCGACGCATCTTTTCCCAGCCGCACCGCTTCCGCGTCGAGCGGATTGATCTCTGTGAGGCGATTGTAAACTTCCACCTCCTGTTGGCTCTTTCCCATCTCATGATAGAGACGGCCTAACTCATGCAGCACTTTTACATCGCGCGCATTTTCCTCGAGCAATGTCTGGAGGGCGAAAGCGCCCACGTCCGGCCAGCCGGCGGCGACAGCTGCTTCTTTCAAAACGAAATTCGCCTGACGGTTGTACGGTTCTTCTTCCAAAACTTTCTCGATC
>JALYUC010000076.1 GCA_030853965.1 Verrucomicrobiota bacterium
AACGCGGCCGCGTTCGGTGATGAAAGCGCGTTTAGTTCGGCGGCGATTAACTGAAACGCGTCATCCCACGAGATCGGCTGATAATGATTTGCACCCGCCGGCTTGATCAGCGGTTGCGTAAGACGCCCTTGCTGTCCGAGCCAAAAATCGCTGTGTGAACGCAAATCCTCGAGTGAATGCTGCCGGAAAAACTCTGCGGTCAACCGCTTGGTCGTCGCCTCATCGGCCGCCGCTTTTGCGCCGTTTTCGCAAAACTCCGCGACCTTCCGATCTTTATCCGGACTCGGCCATGCACAGCTCTGGCAATCGAATCCTTTTTTCTTGTTCAGCGCGAGCAAGGTCTTGAGTGCGCGCACCGGCCCCATTTCGCGCAGGCCAAAGCGCAACGTCTGATAGACTGCCGGCAATCCCGCCGCCACCGCCGAACGTCGTGCCATTGTTGCGGCGTCAGGCTCGAGGGGAGGTTGCGCACCGGCCACCGGATTATCCTGTGCGCGATCTGCGTCCGTGACCGGTGGAGTCGTCGGCGTCCCGGATACGATGTCGGGCGGCTTCTGCGCGATTGTGTCCGTTTGGTGCGCCGCGTCGGGGTTCGATTTCATATCAGCTCGCTGATGAATATCGCTTTGCTCGTTCACATGCCCCGAAGATAATAAACGCTGATCGCATTCTGAGCGATAAGTTACTCAATCTCGCTACCCCACGGTCCGGCGACGAATGGTACTAAATCGAGGCTTGTCGTGATATCGCGAGTTGCTAATCTCGCGAGGTGCGACCTTCTACCTTTGTCGTCGCAACAGAAAAATTATGACCTGGCAAGGTGGCAAGATCCGTGAACAAGCAGAGATGCCGAGTTCTCCGTTTGCTTGTCTGCAACCGATTTTGCAGGACCACGAGCGTGACGTTGATGAGAGTTTCCAGCGATTGGCTCGCGCCCTCGGCACTTACGAGTCTCCAGTGCGAATTCATATTCGTTTGATCACGGATGACACCATTGATCACTGGGAAGTTGAAGGCGGCTCCTCTTCGGCTGCGGCCCGCCGGCACGAGCCGAAGTCAGCGGATGTTTTCGTGGTTCTACGCCGCGAGACCTGGGTTGAGATCGCGCAGGGCCGGCTCGCTCCTTTCGACGCGCTTTTTCAAGGGAAGCTCAGGATTGGAGGAGACGTGGCTCTGGCTAAAGGGATCACTCAACATCTGAGCGACCGCACCGTTCCATTCGTCCCGCCCTGTTAAAAGGAGATCAGGCATATGCCGGAAACAATTGGCAAGATCACCAACATCAAAGTGGGTAGCTTCCTCACCGGCACTGTTAATTCTTTCGATATCGGCACCATCACCATAAAAGAGTCCGGCACCGGCGCGTCCTGGTTCTTCTTCCTTTGGAACAGCCGCGATAACGACCTGGCGGTCAGGCGCATTCTGCAAACCCAACGCCTGGCGCTGGCGCGAGAAGCAGCCTTTCGCAAGTTAATCGTGCACGTGTTTCATCAGAACGATTCGAGTGTGATCGATGAGATTCAGGTGGACATAACTTGATCTCGTGGAAGGGCAGCGCCAGATCCCGGGCGATCCGTCCACCAAACGTCAGGAGAGCTAAGCACGGTCTGATTATCTTCAGATGAGCATCACGATCAGAGATGTCGGGCCTAACATCTCTTCTTTTTCGACATCAAACCCGAACCACGCGACCAGTGGACGCATCCTTTCACTGACGGTGGCCGCAGATGGGGTTCGATTATACGCCGGGACTTACGCGGGAGTTTGGAGATCGGATGATGGCGGGCGTAACTGGCGTCAGCTGACCAGACCGCAACCCGGTGTCGCGGACGCTGACATTGCAGGCGCGCTCTATCCGCCGCATGTGTTTGATCTGGCCGCTTCTCCGGTGGATCCGAATTTGGTTCTGGCCGCAGCGGCGCGTGGGCAGTTTACGATTAGTCGAAACGGCATTTATCGATCAACTGATGGAGGATTGAATTGGGCGCTGGTGTTGAATTCCAGTTTCGTGCACGAGATCGTGTTTGCGCCGGATGATCCGATGCTGGTTTATGCGGCGCTAGGTACCCAGACAAGCACCACATCGGCGATTGCGATCAGCGGTGATGCCGGCCAAACGTGGAAAATAGTGTCAATACCGGGGACGGCTTTGCACGTGGCGGTGGCGCCGCAGGAGAGCAGTGGTATACGCAGAGTCTATGCGGCCGGAGCCAATCAGATTTGGTACTCGACGGACGGCGGAAACACATGGTCGTTCGATCAAGGAACGTTCCGGATCACTTCCGACCGCCAAAGTGTGTCTGACTTCCAAGTTGCGTGTCAGATTGCGGCGGGCCAAAAGCCGAGCCCGCTGGGAAGCTTTGCCGGCGGAACGGGGGATTCGAATGGCAGTGGCGCCCACATTCTTGCAGTGGAGCCGGGGAATCCGGCAAGAATTTATCTTGCCGCGCGGGGAGCAGCGAACGGTCCAAGCTACTACAACAACGGCAACAATCCGCCCGACGGCACGCGTTGTAACACAACCTGCGCGCGTTTGGCAGGCGAAGCCAGTCTTTGGCTCGGTGATTTTAGAAATTTCGACAGCATTGGCAGAGCGTTATGGGGACGTCTGAATGGGCCTCCGGTTTATACCGGCGTTACAACGCCGAGCGGAAATACATACGTCATGGCCAAACCAACCAGCAGAGGTTTTCTTTTGTTTTTTGCCGACAACAGCCACGTGCACGTGTCGGAGGGAACGCCAAGCTCAAGCGCATCGTGGCACCGACTCGACGGAAAAGATGCATCCGCTGTCCAGCAGGCCGGGCAGCACAACAATCAGTTGTTCGTCCACGCGGATCCTCACGCGCTTGGCTTCACAACGGATTTTGAGATCACCCTGAAGTTATCGACCGGAGTCAGCTTTCCGTACGATCAGAACAGCGTGCTCGATAAATATCTCGCCGGAACGATTTGGATGGCTAACGACGGAGGTGTGCATTGGAGTGACAATGGCGGTCGGACTTGGAATCGACCGACAGGATTGGAAACGCTCGATCCCGTGAACATTGCCGGATTGTTTGGAATCGGAAATCGGCCCGCGCTCTACATGGGCACGGGCGACAATGACGACTTCTTTACCCGCGATGGCGGTGGGACGTGGCGCGATCCTCTCTCCGCCTGCGGAGATTGTGATGCCTGGTTTTCCGATGTCGCGCAGGCAAACCGGGTTCTGGAGTTTGATCCGCGTGGAGGCGGCCTCCGGATTATTACCGGGACTGGATCCAGCTATCCGGACGCGGCGGATTCATCTCACAATCGTCTGATTCCACCGCCGGCGGGAAGCAATGCCAGTTCGGGTTTTATGCTTCGCGGCTTTCGTCCAATCATCCAGACTTTAGCAACCGAACTCCCACTTCCGGACGGTGACTATGTCTTTATCGGCAAAAAGGCAGACGGTTCCCGAGTCCTCTTTCGTACTCGTTCGATTAGTTCGATTGCGAGTCAAGCTGACTGGGAAAACTCAAGCAAAGCGGAGCAGATCGGTCCACCTTTGCCACCCGGACCTACCCCTCCTCAAGTCAGCGACGTCGCTCAAGTCGCGGGCGGCCATCTGAATCCTGTCTTTTATGTGGCAGATATCGGCCGGAGTAACGGTAGCGGCGCCATGAGTACTGGTCGCGTCTTCAAATTGGACGCGAACTCGGGCATGTGGAATGTCATCGTGCCCGGCGGTCCCACTGGCCGCACGGCTTCTTTTGCGCGGCAATTCTTTGTCGATCCCTACAATCCCGAGCTTATCTACCTGGTTGATCTCGACGGGATAAAGGTATCGCTTGATGGAGGCGAAAGTTGGTTACCGGAAAATTCTCTCACTCGAGCCGTGACCGCCGGGGGCAAACTTTCGGTTTCATCCAAAACATTGCTCACCGATATGCTCTTCATGAGAGGAGAACGCAATACGCGATTCGCGTTTGGCAATGCCGGAGTATTCTGCACCGTCAACGGCTTTGAATGGGAGACAGTCCTAAATTCGATCGCGCTTCCGGGTCGTCCGGAATCCGGCTTTTTTGATCCGCTTTCTGACCCTTGGGATCGTGCTCTCTACGTGACGTTAGAAGGGCGAAGCGTCTTGCGTTTAAGTCCAATACCATCGCCTGACATTTTCCAGCCGTCGTCGATTGATTTGTTCGAGTTCGCTGCCATCGAGGCTTAGAACTCTCAACGCAATTCGCTCTCGTTTCTCGATCCGGAACCACGTCTGAAGATTCCGTGGATTGTGGTAAAATCCGG
This sequence comes from Verrucomicrobiota bacterium, assembly GCA_030853965.1. Taxonomy (GTDB): domain Bacteria; phylum Verrucomicrobiota; class Verrucomicrobiia; order Chthoniobacterales; family UBA10450; genus JALYUC01. The sequence goes on from JALYUC010000076.1 coordinate 4,273, forward strand.
GATCGTGATGCTTATCTTCGCCGTTTTGAGCTAATCCTTTCCATGTGCGGCATAGCGGCCATCTTTGCTTATCGAGACGGCGCGCCCAAAGTGGAGCGCGACGAATTGCTCGCTATTCGGGATCACATGGCGTCGCGCGGACCGGACGGGATCGGCGAGTGGATTTCAGAGGATCGACGAATAGGTCTCGGACACCGGCGCTTGTCCATCATCGATCTTTCACCAACTGGAGCGCAGCCAATGTTCAGCGAAGATGGATCGCTGGCGATTGTCTTTAACGGAGAAATCTACAATTACCGCGAATTGCGCGAGAGATTGGAACGGGATGGACGGCATTTTATATCTCAAAGCGACACCGAAGTGTTGCTTCATCTCTATGCCGATCGCGGGGAAGAGATGCTCGAAGATGTGCGCGGAATGTACGCATTCGCGATCTGGGATAAGAAACGAAATGGGATCTTTATGGTGCGGGATCCTTATGGGATTAAGCCGCTCTACTACTCCGACAACGGAAGAACCCTGCGTGTCGCATCGCAAGTCAAAGCATTACTCGCGGGCGGACATGTCGATCTTGCGCCAGACCCCGCCGGGCACGTCGGTTACTTTCTGTGGGGACATATTCCGGAACCTTATACGCTCTATCGCAACATCCGCAGTCTGCCAGCAGGCAGCACAATGTGGCTCGACCGAGATGGTCCGCGCGCGCCGAAAGACTTTTGCAATATCAGTCAGATTCTTCGCGAAGCCGACGAATCTAAAATGAGCAATCCGCAATTGCTCCGTTCCGCTTTGGTGGACACCGTGCGTCATCATCTCATCGCGGACGTTCCGGTCGGAGTGTTTCTTTCTTCTGGTTTGGATTCCACAACGATCGCGGCATTGGCGGCGGAACAGGGAGGGACGCTGCGAACCGTCACGCTCGGATTTGAAGAATATAAAGGTACATTCCGTGACGAGACCCCGCTCGGGGAGAAGGTCGCCCGTCAATACGGCACCTCGCACCAAACCATTTGGGTTACGCGCGATGATTTTCAGGCGGAGCGCGAACACCTCTTTGCATCGATGGATCAGCCGTCCTACGATGGCGCGAACACTTTCTTTGTGAGCTTGGCCGCAAAGCGAGCCGGCTTGAAAGTAGCGATGTCCGGGTTAGGCGGCGACGAAATGTTTGGCGGTTATCCCAGCTTCCGCGACATCCCGCGCTCAGTGAACGCCTTTCGCTTTGCGCAACCATTCTCGGCGCTGGGTAAAGTTTTTCGCGTCGTCACTGGGCGATTGATCGAGAAATACACTTCGCCGAAGTACGCTGGCATTTTTGAATATGGCGGTAGTTATGCGGGCGCTTATCTGCTGCGGCGTGGAGTATTCATGCCGTGGGAGCTGCCAAAGCTCTTGGACGCTGACATGGTGCGGCAAGGGTGGCAGGAACTGCAGCCGCTCCTGCGTTTAGAAGAGACGGTCGACGGCTTGCGCAGTTCCCATCTCAAAGTTTCCGTTTTGGAAACTTGCTGGTACATGCGCAATCAGCTCCTGCGCGATTCCGATTGGGCGGGCATGGCACACTCCGTCGAAATTCGCGTACCTTTCGTCGACATAAATCTTCTGCGCACACTCGCGCCCCTGCTAGCAGGAGAAAACCCGCCGACCAAACGCGACGTAGCGAACTCGCCGACACAACGGCTTCCCGACGAAATATTGCAACGGATTAAAACCGGTTTTTGCATTCCGGTAGGAGAATGGCTTTTGCAGGAATTTGAGCCCCAACCCATCGATCGCGGATTGCGCGGTTGGGCGCGACATGTTTATCGTCAATTCCCTGGTTCGTGTTTGCGCGAGACCTCTAATGCCGCTCGGCATCAGCACGTGCATCGATCTGATCCAAACTCGGCTCGGCGCTGCGGATCCAATCGCGCGCTTCATTGATATCGTTCTTATCTACCGGAATGGCACGCGGAAATTCTTCCGCCTGCGCCACCGTTGCTTCTTCCGGCTTCACCGGCTTGGCGCGTTTAATCGGAAACTTCCAATGGCGTCCGAATCGATAAAGTGAGTAATACATTGTTTTCGCTTCGACCGCGCCGACGCCGCTGCAACGCATCGCGTTGTAAAACATCCGGTCGCAATCCGACCATGGCCGATTGTGCTGCTCGTAGGCGACGTCGTGTAACACGGATGCGTTGCGATATTTTCCTTCAAAGGGTCCACCCATGAACGTCCAGAGCGAACGCGGGATGGATGCGCCGTCCACTTTCGACCCGGCCGGCGCGCTCCAGACGACGCCTTGCGGATCGGTGTAACGCAGCTCGTTCAGCAGCGTCATCGATCGGCCATCGCTTTCCCACCGCGTGTCCACCGGTCCGCTGTAATAACCCCACTTGTGCGACTGCTCGGCGCCCGCCGTCCACTTCGGCGGATTCGATCCGCAGGAAACGAGGAACGCACTAAGAATGATGACCGCAAAAGTTTTCATGGACGCTGAATTGCGACGGAGCGGGAACGCTCGCCGTTCAAGGAAGAACGTCAAATTTTAACGCGCCACGGTCTCAGGCACCGGAGCGCGGACGATTCTCTCCTGCGGTTTTGGCGCTGTTGCCGTGATCGGTTCGCCGACGGTTTGCTTTCGATACGGCCGCAGATAGAACATCATGAACACGCCGATAATGACGAGCAGTGAACCGATCCACTTAAAGAGCCAACCTGGGTCGCGCAAAATCTGCACCGTACTCTGATTGAGATTTTCCGGGTTCCACGACGCTTGGGAAATCTTGTAAGTGTGTCCGGTCCAGGTGTGCCACCAATTACCAGGATAACTAAGCGGGTTGTTCATCCAGCATTGACCCTGAGCGGAGTCGCCTTCCACCGTCGAAATGCGGAGCGTACTTTTAAAGCCGGCTGGACTATCGCTGCCTTCGTTTCGTTTCACTTCGAAATCAAGCAGCTCGAGCCCAATCGGAAGCGGGATTAGCTTCCAGCCATACGCAATTTGCGTTTCCGTCGGCGACGTCGGCACACTGATCTGCCAGCCGGCTGGGACCCATTGCTCGAGATGTTCGCCATGTTGCTCGAGTCGCACTCTAACGCCGTCGGGGAGATCGGACGTGGACGTCGTTGTCAACGGCGCGAAATCCATCCATTGGTCGGCATGTGGCATTATCTTGTCGATGTTCAATTGCCAATCGGCCCACCCGGTCACGAGCGAGGTGTTGATGTCGATCTTGCCGGATGATTTGCCGCTCTTTCGCGACACCAGCTCGTACGTAATTGCGCCGTCATCAGCGATAAAAAGCGTAAGACGATTCGGTGCATCGTCGCCCACCGGCGGCATCGAAGGCGGCCCGGCGCTGGTGTTAAATTCTTTCCCGCTGCCGTGCGAATTCATCGGCGCGGCATTCGCCATTGGAATACCTTTGCCGCGAATCGTTACCAGCACGGCCGGATTGTTCGGCTGCTCGCTGAGCGAACCGGGTTTTCCGTTCTCGATCCGAAAGTCGGCCCAGTAATTGTCGATCTTCAGCGTAAACGGCATGTTCTCGATTTTAACCTCGCGTCCAAGATTCTCCGCAACGTCGAACGATGACTCGCTGTTGCCCAAAGAAATCGTGACCCGACCTTTGTTTCCATTTTGCGGCCGATCCAGGCGCACTTTCGCCCCAGTGCCGCCGCCTTTGCCGGGGCGACCAATTTGTTCGTCCGGTGCTTTGCTGAACGCGAAGATCGATTCTTCAAGATCGACATCTTGGTTCGCGGTCGATGGCGGGCGATTCGGTGAATCGCTCTTACCTTCTGGCGCGATGCCGCGTTTTAGTTCGATATTGGCCAAACCCATTGCGAAAGTTCCATGCTGCGGATCATCTGCGAGCAACCAGCTTTCGAGACGCTGGTTCATCATTGCGGTGTTGATCGTGAAATGGAGCGCCGGCGCGCCGCCCTCCGACAACGGCTTCGGATTTAGCTTTCCTTCAATGGCGGGGGCGTAGTCGACGACGCGCAGGCGCGCGCCGCTCGCGAGCGCCCCGAGATCGCGCGGGCGATCGGGCGTCGGTGGATGATGCAGAAATTCTGCCGGGAAACCTTTCACTATTCCATCAATATCGCGCACCCGCAGTTGATGTTGATCGACCAGGAGTCGATTAGTCGGCGGCTCGCCTTTGAACAAAGTAACAGTGCCCTCGATTCCCCAAATGCGGCCGATGAGTGAACCGGTCAGCAAAGTGATAATCCCGAGGTGGGTGACGAGAAACGCAACATGGTGTTTGCGCCACGGCCAGCGCGAGAACGCAGAGACGGCAAGATTAGCTGCGAGCAACGTCAACCAGAGATTGAACCAAGGCGCGCCATAGACGTAAGCGCGCGCCACTTTCGCGTCGAAGCTCGATTCGTAGATCGTGCCAGTGATCGCCGCGACAATCAGAACGGCGAGCAACACCACCGCCAGCTTGAGCGACGCAAAAAACCTCCCAATGGGATTGCGCAGCCAGCCTGGGCGCGGAAATCGATTCGGGTTCTCCATGCGAAGATCGACATTTTCCGCGAGGAAATGCGCGCGTTCAATTCGCGAATTAAGTAGGGATGCCTCTCCGGGCGTTCCGTGAAATTCGTCGCTAATTCAATGCATTCTTAATGCGTCCACGCTTTCCAGCGCTTTCGGACCGGCTTGGCGTAGCGTTCCACGTCGATTTTCTTGAGCCGATCGACGCTGTCTTTTACCGCTTCGGCGGACTCCTCGTATCTTTCGCGCACAGATTTGAAGAAGGGCCAAAGAAACGGCAGCGAGAGAAAGCTTAGATTCCCGAGCGGCGATTTAACTTCCACTTCCTCTGCGTCGCGGGATGTGGCGTGACGCAATGCCCACCCAATCGCCAATCCGCAGACAAGAGCTCCGACGATCGTCGGGATCGGGTTCTCGCGAAGGAAAACTTTGGTGCGCTGAGCCGCAGTGCCCGCTTTTTCTTTTGTCCTTTCCCAAGTGTCACCGGCTCCTGCCGAAATACTCCGAGGCCTGCTCAGCGAGCGTGGCTCCGTTTGACTTGAACTCTGTTCTTCCGCCGGCTGCATCGGAGCAGCCAGTGGATTATCTTCCACGAAATCGTCGCCGTTCGGATTAATCATACAATTGATTCGAATATCGACGCGCGATTGCGTTTCTCAAACAATTCTTCCACGTCCGGGAAAAAGCCGAGCCTCGAAACAAGTACGGAAACTAGCGAAAGGAACTATTATGGAAGAACCGAACAAGGAAGAGGCCTATTGGCGCGAACATCACGCCACGCAGTCATACGCTGATAAAAATCTTTCTTACGAGCATTACGCGCCGGCATACCGCGTCGGGCATGCGGCGGCGAAGAAATATGCGGGCAAACGCTTCGAAGAGATTGAGGATGATCTAGCGCTCGACTATGAAAAGAATCGTATCGGCTCGGCGTTACCATGGGACCGGGCCCGTCCGGCGACGAAAGCCGCATGGGATAAATTGAGTGGTGTGGTGGCGCCGCGCGACCCGGATCGCGGAACGCGCAGCGGCCTTTAGATTTCGCGCCGAAGTAACTGCTGATACGTGGCAAGGATTTCGTCGTTTGAGACAACGAAAATTACCTTGTCGATCTTATCGTCGTTGCCCAGGAAGTGTTGCGTTGTTTCGAGAGCAATCTGCGCTGCTTCCAAAACGGGATAACAATATGCGCCGCAACTGATCGCAGGAAACGCGATCGTCTTTATTCCATTTTCTACGGCCAGGCACAGGGTATTCCTGTAGCAGTTCGCCAGAATTTCTGCTTCGCCGCGGCGGCCGCCCGTCCAAAAAGGACCAACCGTGTGAATGACGAAGCGCGCGACCAGGTCATATCCGCGAGTGATCTTCGCTTCGCCCGGCCGACAGCCATTGAGGGCTCGACATTCTGTCAAAAGCTCCGGCTCGGCCGCGCGATGGATTGCACCATCTACTCCGCCACCGCCGAGCAAGGTTGTGTTCGCCGCGTTTACAATCGCATCGACATCGGCGGTGGTGATATCGCCGTGGACGATGTCGATCTTGGCGTCGGGATTTTCGCTCGACACTCTATTCAGGGCGCGAGCCGCTCAATCAACCAGCTGCCCTCCGGCTGACGCGTGTAACGGAAGCGATCGTGCAGACGGTTGGCGCGACCCTGCCAAAACTCGATTGTCTCGGGTTTTACTCGATAACCGCCCCAATGCGGCGGCAACGGGATCGGCTTGTCGGCAAAACGTTCCGTCATCTGTGCCATGCGTGCGTCGAGAACACGACGCGCATCCACCAGTTGGCTCTGGTGGGACGCCCAAGCGCCGAGCTGACTACCGATAGGACGGGAGTGAAAATATCGTTCCGATTCTTCTCGCGAGGTCTTTTCCGCGCTTCCGCTGATACGGATTTGCCGGTCCATCTCGATCCAATAAAATCCCAGCGCAGCGTAAGGGTTCACTTCCAACTGTTGGCCTTTCTGGCTTTCGTAGTTAGTGAAGAAGACAAAACCATCATGATCGAATCCTTTCAGCAAAACGATGCGCACGGATGGCCTGCCATCCGGTGCTGCGGTCGCCAGACTCATTGCGTTGACATCTCGAATGCCAGCTTCGATAGCAGCTGTAAACCAGTTAGAGAATTGCTTGATTGGATCGGGATCGACGTCGCGTCGATGTAATCCACGCGAAGTGTGATCATATTGGGACGAAACGGGATCGAGCGGAGCATCCATAACGCGAACAACCGCACACCGTATTTCGGGCAGACGCGATTGTCGATCTTGCGGTAATCAAGCGACGTTTGCTCTGAGAACGCTCATCTCGTCGGAATCAGCTACGCCGAATGATCTGTGCGAGCTGCCGCTGTAAAGCTTCGTCGGCTTCCGCGTCATGTTGGTAGCCCCAAACGGCCACTTCTAACATTTGCGCGCCGATTTCTCGCCGACCCTGCAGGGCCGCGCGCAAACGGCCCAGCGCTGACCAATCTTCTTCGACCGCTGTCTTGCTATTTTCGTAAGAGGAACGCGCGTCCCAGTAGCAGTAAAACACATGCAACGATCCGCCATGGTCATCGAAACGGTATGAGCGGATCGGCAGATTCACGCCATTTACGGTGAGGAGCCGAATTCCATTGTCACGATTCATCGTAAGACCGCTGGCAGGAAGGCAAATGTCCGGACGATGAACTTTGACGAAGAGAGCAGCGGTCCGCCCCGGAAACCAGCGGAAGAAATACATTATCCACCGCCGGCCGTCTGGCGCATCCCACGTTGCACCACCACCTTCGTCGTAACGGAGAAGGTCTTGCGCTTCGCGTGCAATCGGAACCGACTTGTAAGCATTGTCAGAGGTCGGCCAACCGACGGCCCAACGCGAACCGGCAAGCGGAGATTGATGAGACCGGTACCAAACCTGGGTTCCCGCTTCAATAAATAACACCCAAAGTGTGAGCGACACGAGGAGCGGCCAGGATAAACGAAATGGCGCGCTATTTTGGATGTCGGGCGACGTCACCACGTCTTTGGAATGGCGGCGCATCAACAGACTTAGCAACCAAAGACCAAAGAGACAGATTAACAGAATTGAGAGGCCCGCAGGATCATGCCACGACTCGATGGCGCCAGCACCGTGCTTGGCGCCTATCCAAACCAAAAGTGCGGTGCGAACGAGATTGCAAAGAAAGGCGAGCACGCCACCGGCAACAACGAGAAGGACGCGGCGTGTAATCGTGAACGAATAAAGTTCACCTAAAAAAATCGATATCATTAACGTAGCCTGAAGCGAGCGAACGCCACTGCATGCTTCTTCGATTCCGATTAAACCAGACCTAACTTCAATTACGTTGCCATGCTGGAGCGCAGGAATCCCGACTGCGTTTAACACGACGACGTTAATCGCGGTCACGACACGCATGAGACCTTGGATAACCGCTTGCTCGAAGTGCGTAGGCCATGGAACAGCGAGGAGAAAAAAGAGAAACGGAAAGGCAAAGTAACGAAGCCACGGTCGACCGCCCGCGAGAAATACCACGCAGAGCGAGATGGTGATGGCGATGAGCGCGATGGCCCAACTAAGCAAACGCCAGTCTGGATTTGCTTCGGCGACAAATCGAATTGGGAAAAAAAACAAGGCGCAGAAAGCCGTGAGCAAAATCGGCACGAAGCCTGAAGCCGGCGAATTTGGTGCGGGACGTTCAGGCCAGCGTTTCCAGATTAAGTAGATCGCAACGAATGGGACCGTCCAGCCGTAAGCGTATTGCGGGTTGACCGACCATTCGCTTCTCAAATGGTTGATTACTTGGAACCAGAGGAGCGCAAAAAAAAGCAGAGCGGCAGCGCTGGACCGACCAGTAACTCCGGAGGATGTCGATGGAAGAAAAGCGGTGCGCGTGACCGTGCTTTGCATGTCCGGCATAGCGTAGCCGACTCCGAGCAGGTTGCGAGCCGCTCTTCCCTACACCCGAAAACCGTAAAGGTTGGCGATGATCGCGTGCGCAGCGTCGGCGTAGGAACGCCATGTGCTAAATTCATGCGTGCAGTCGCAATCCTGACCGCGACTGCAGTTTGACTTGTTAAAACGTCGGACCTCAGCGTCTATTAATTTGTGGAAAAATCGATCGAAAGAGCGCAGCGAACTTACATCAAGCTCGGGCTTGGTATTCTATTCGGGTTCGTTTTGTTTGTTTTTCTCTGCTGGGGAGGTTGTCATTTCTACGGCGTGGTCGAATCGCAACGCTTAGGTCGACGTGCAGCGGCATACTTGAGCGGTGGGGATTTACGACAGGCGGGGCTAAGTGCGCGACGCGCCCTACAATTAAACTCAGGGAGTATTGGCGCGGTCCGGGTCCTGGCTTCAGTGGCCGAGGCTTCACGCGATAGAACCGCGCTGGAATGGAGGCGGAAGGCCACTGAGTTGGAACCGCATTCAGCCGATGACACTTTAGCGCTCGCGACTTGCGCCTTGCAGTTCAATGATCCGATCACTGCGGAAAAAACCCTTGATCGTTTAAGTGAAGAGGCACGTCAAACGGCTGCATTTCATACCGTCGCGGCGCAGTTGTCGGAGGCAAAGAAAAAGCCGGTGGAAGCTGAGAGCCATTGGGCAAAGGCCGTCGAACTGGCGCCGGACAACAAATCTTATCAGTTGCAATTCGGGCTTGCGCTTTTGCGTATGGACAATCCAGCCAAACGAGATGCAGCTCTCGCAATCCTGGAGCGATTGCGGCAGGACGAAAAGCAACGCGTTACTGCTACGCGAGTTCTAATCTCGGACGGCGCGGCCCATCGGAGAAATAGTCAAGAGTTGGCGGCCTTAGCGCGCGAACTTCAAAATTATCCGGAGGCAACGTTTAATGATCGGATTCTTTATCTCGATGTTCTGCGGCAAATACGCGATCCGCAATTCACTGCGTATTTAACCAGCATAGAGAAAGATGCCGCTTCCAAACCGGCTGATCTGGCGAGTCTACTTTCATGGATGAAGACAAGCAGCATGAGTCTTTTGGCAATCGACTTCGCCAAGACGCTGCCGAGTGAAGCGCTGAAACAATGGCCGGTCCCGCTGGCGCTGGCAGAAGCTTACGGCAAGGTGGCGGATTGGGCAGCACTCGAGGCCTGGGTAAAAAACCAAAATTGGGGGCAGTTCGAATTCCTGCGCCACGCATATCTGGCGCTCGCCTTGCGCGGCGAGGACAAACCGGTGGCGGCAGATCATGAATGGTCCGCTGCTCAGAAAGAAGCAGGCAATCAGTTCCAGTTTTTGTTAATGCTTTCACGTGCGGTAGCCGATTGGGGTTGGGAAAAAGAAACGTTGGAATTGCTTTGGACGCTGACAAAGCATCCAGAAACACAGGCTGAAGCGTTGCAAGGATTATATCTGAAATATGCTGAAGCCGGAGACACGGTGGAATTGTACCGGGTTCTCGTTCGACTGGCGGAGCTGCGCCCAGAAGATATGCGAGTTCAGAATAATCTTGCGCAGCTCAGTCTGCTTTTGAACGCCGATGTCGACCGAGCCCGCAAACTCGCCGTTGACCTTTATGGCAAGGAAGGTTCTAACCCGGCATATGCATCCACGTATGCGTTCGCTCTTTACACCAAGGGCGACGTGAACGGCGCGTTGCAGGTAATGAATCGATTGACCGAGGACCAACTGCGCGATCCATCGCTGGCCGCATACTACGGGGTTGTGCTTGCGGCGGCGGGTGATGCGGAAAAGGCACGAGAATATCTCAGGCTCGGTGCGTCGGCGAAGCTTCTTCCAGAGGAGAAGGCGCTGCTCACGAAAGCAGAGAGCGCACTAAAATAACAGATCCGCTAGGCCAGTCACTCGAGGCCGAAAGGAAGCGGCCGTTCCCTCACGAGAACGGCCGCTGCAATCAAACGAAAAATGGAATTTTTAGACCATCGCGCGACGGCGACGAATTTCAAGCGCAGTCGCGGCTACTACTAAACATAAGACGGGAATCACACTGGCGGCTTCTGGTATCGGCACAATGGTCGCCTGGAACATCACCGGCAGAACGTCCACGGCAGCGGCAACGACCGAAATGAACTTGTAGGTACCGAAGCTCGGGACGGAGATAAGCTGCTCGTCGAAAGTGCTGCCATACGGGGTGACGTTTAGTTTGGTGCCGAGTAAACCCAGCGTGTTCGAACCGTAGAGAGAGAACGATTCTCCAGATTGCACGCTGCCCACTGAAATTTGTCCATTCGTAAAGCCCAGGGCGAGGATCGAAGTGAGATCCAGCTGGATAAAGTTTAGCGGATTTACCTGGAGCTCATTATTCACGGTGCCAACCAATCCGAGACCGCGCTCGCCCGCGCCTAGGTTCTTGAAATATAGCTCGTGCGGCGTGCTGGGGCTATCGTAACCGCGCGCCGTAATGGTGTAGATACCTACGGTAAAATCCGCGCTACTCGAACCTACGTTCGCGTTTACACCGGTGGGGTTCAAACTCCAGGTCACAAGCGTGGCCCAAGCGGACGAGGCCGCGAAGGCGAAACTGCAACATAGGAGGAGTAGTGTGCTCTTAACGAGGCGGTTTGGTTGAAGTGTTTTCATATCGGTTTCTAGTCTGATTTGTCTTTGATTGCTGTGTATCAATCGCCGGGTATTCGTCTTACGCTGTGATTGATGATTACCATAATCCTCATATTTGCGTCGCACGGTCAACAAAAATCCTATGCCACGCCGTATTTTTTTTGTCGGTGCCGGTTTTAGAACAGGTTGCCTTTTAGAGTCAAGACAAAAATCGTCGCCTTGGTTAATGGGCGAGTGATGCGGCGCGAACCAGTGATCGGCTGGTAAACCGTTGATTAACTCCGGCCCAGGCGAGGAATGTACGCTCGGCGGGCGGCCGCGGGGATCAATTCAGAGCAGACAGACCCGCGTGTGAATCTTGTGCGGTCGGACCTACAGATTCTGCCAGGTATACTGGCTGCCGAGAAATGCCTTATGCAGTTCTTTGAAATCGGCTTCGCGACAACTGAGCTGAAAACGAATTTGCTCGTTCCCGCGGTTCAAAAAGAGAACCGAGCGATTAAACGCCTGACCGAACAAATTGTAACCGAGGACGACAAGAAATGTTTCCTTGTGATTGATCTTTAGCGGACTTTTCTCCTGCGAAATGACGGTGACATTCTCGCTGCCATTCGGAACGAGCGTGATGGTCTCGGCCACAAGTTTCTTCAGGCTCTCGTCGTCGAACTTCTGCGGCTCCGAAAACGGAGTTCTTGTGATTGTCGCTTCTGCTTGAGTTTTGTTAGGTGGATGTAAAAGCAGCCGGGTGGTACTGCCCGAGTAGTCCCAGCCTCGCGGAGATTGGTAATTTACCTTTTTGTCGCCATCGGAGAAGGCGAGTTGCTTCAGTTTGGCTCCATCCAGCTCGTACTCATCGATTCTGGGCGTAAGCTGCAATTCAGCCCGCGCGGACGCGAGCAAAAGCGCTCCGACTAATACCGTGCTTAGAGAATTGACCATTTGCCTTTGATGTAGCTGTAAATCATGATCGAGCCGGGGGGCGGTGTAGTCCTGAAATTCGTATCAAAGAACCACTCTCGCGCCGGCGGAGAATAAACATTGGCCTTTCCCCATTCGCCAATGGATTGCCCGCTTTTATAAAGTTCCACCATCGAGCCGTAATAAGTAAGAGTCTTAGTTGACCAATTCTCGAGAAACCGCGGGAAATTTTCCGCGCCACCGCTGTATGAGCCGTCGCCTCCGACGGCAGCGGTTGGAACGATCCCGGCGATAACCGCAGTGTTCACTGTGGTCGGCGAAGCGGCGGGAACAGTACCCGCGTTAGCGTCGTTCCAACTGCTTGAAAGAATATTCACCGCGTCGGCCAGAATCGAGCAAGGAGCGCGTGTATATCCGGAGACGTTCGGGTTCGGCGGATTCGCGGGGTCAATATAGGTGCCGTTTGCGTTAAGATTAGCAGGATTATTAGTAGGAACCGTTGCTCCCGCTCCGCCAGTGTTGAAATCACCTTGGATATAAACGGCATTGTTGCTCGCGATCGTTAGGCCCGTGGATGGAATCTTGCTGCCATTCTTGATCCGAACTGCCCGCCTCGTCGATGAGGAGTTCGTTGTATCGTAGATATAAATGATGCCCTTTGTGAAACTCGACGATTTGAACGTGGGACTAAGTCCGCTCGTATTATTTAAGATCTGGTTGATGTCGAGCGTCACGAATCGCATGCTGGCGCCTTCGCGATTGTCTTGGATCGTTTGACCCGTAGTAATGGCGCCGCTGAACATGCTATAAAGAGACCCGCTGCTGAGCACGTTGATCGTCCCGTTAGAATTTGGCGTTCCGATTTTTACAGTGTTTGGGCTGGGTGTGTCAGAGATCTGGATGACAATGTCCGCCTGGTCCCAATAACGTGAGGCTGAAAGTGGATCGCCTGCGCTCGTGGGCGGCTCGATTATCTCGCGGTAGCTATCGTTGTTCGGATTGGCATCGGTCGTGTTGAAAATAGAGGTTGAATCCATCCCGAATGGTTGCAATGCGACATCGCGCGCGGGCGGCAGATTGGACAGGTAGTTGGGGCTGGCTGGGGTGTCCGCGTTGTGTTGCCCATCGCCTGGCTTGAAGTTAATGAACCAATCCGACGCATAGGTCACTTTGTCAGCGAAAGTCAGAGTATTGTGGGCCGTATAGAGATCTGCATTCGTATGGACCCAGCCGGTCACAGTAAACAAAGGTCCGGGATGAATCTCCAGAGGATCGACGTAGAAAATGGCAAAGTTCCAGGGTGAAAGCTGTTGTTTTTGAAATACCCGCCGCACTTTTGCCACCAGGTTCCCTTTCAACGCTGGCAGGGTCATATCCGCCGATGCGACATAGTTGAAGACAGCCGGAGTTGTTTTCGCAAGCGTGGTTATATCTTTGTCGACTAACCCCATTAAGGGAATCGGTACCGCGCTGCTCCCCGAAATAGGCTGCCATTCAGAATTTGCGGCTACTACCTTGAAATTAGAAATCGTAGGAGGGTTAGCAGTGTTATTAGTGTAGTAATCCGTCGCGGTGGCGCCGAAGCTAAAGTTTGGAAGGGTGGTGGCGAGACTAGGAAACATTGCCGATGTTGGCAAAGCGATGGATGAGAATGCCGAAGTCGCCAATGCGCTGGTGGGATTCGTCCGGCACGTATTTCTCCAATTGGCAAAGAGAATGTCGATGCAGCTATCGCCCACCGCGATTGCGGCGCCGAGGGTGCCACTGCGTTGGACATTGCGGTTGATGTTTGTCGTATATTCCACCGCGATTCCGACAATTACCATTAGCGTTGCCAGGATACTCATGACGACGATGAGCGAACTGCCAGTTTGTTTATGAGAGGATGTGTTTTTCATTGATAAGTAGTGAGCCGTGTTCGCATAGGAACTTGTCCGTTGAGCAGGACGTTTGCTGATTTGTAGCCGCGGTTGCTATACATCAGATCAGCCGTGGAAAGATCAATGGCCGCTACAAACCGGTAATAAAGAGCACCCGCTGGAGTGGTAGGTGTGCTGAATGGCGCGGAACTGGTAATGTCGTTGACCATTACGCGACTACCTTGTCTTGTCCAAGTGAGTGAATTACTTGCGATCGTGTAGGAACAGCGGTCGGTGATGAAACAAACAACGTCTCCGACCGAACTGCCTGTTCCTTCGATTTCAACCTGTCGCGTGTCCTTGTTGTCCACCACGCCGTCCTTGTTAGTATCGCCAATATCGTAAGCCAGGGTAATGTCGTAGTCGTTGCCGCCCTTGTTGGCTACTGCCGTGATGTCATCTTCAATTTGATGCGTCGGCACAATCAGGCGTTGACCGACCTGAGGCACCGGCTGCCCACCTGTACGCTTTATTTTGACTACATTCTCATCAATCTTGACATCGTTACGGATCTTATGTGGACCGCTAGCCCACTGCTGAAACGCAATTCCAGCGGCGGCAGTTGGCGCCGGTGACGGATATGGCGTGCCGCTGGCATTTGCCAGCGCGGGCAACGATACAGCTGAGCGCAGATCTTGAACCATCTGCAGCATAGCAACCCTGGCCTGTTGGTGCGCGGTATTCACCGCCGTGTTTTTTGCACCCAGAACCGTGTTGATATTCAGGAGCGAATAAATTAGAAGACCGAGCACACCGATGAGCACAGTCGTGAACATCATCTCGATCAGCTTGAAGGCGCGGATTTGTGGGCAAAGTTTCATATGTCGGAAGTGCGGATCGTACTCATCGAAAATGTATAGAGGGGGCGCGAGGCGGAGGACCCATCGCGATTAAGGTAGGCGTAAGAGATCGTGACAACGTCCATGTATGTGTTGGCTATAGTGGCAACAGCGGACACGGTGACCGTTAATGTGCCCGTAACCACCACAACCGTTCCGGTGTTAGGATCTTTGTATTGATAGACGGGCCACTTATCGGTCA